>CAMHLV010000020.1 GCA_946186115.1 uncultured Prevotella sp.
GGTCACGACCGTGGTGCAAAGGTAGTGGCAACGGGTTATGCCGACTGTGGCTTCGACGTCGATATGGGACCGCTGTTCCAGACTCCTGCCGAGGCTGCCCGCGAGGCTGTCGAGAACGATGTCCACATCGTCGGTGCCTCTTCGCTGGCTGCCGGTCACAAGACGCTCATTCCGCAGCTCATCGAGGAACTGAAGAAGCTGGGCCGTGAGGACATCATGGTCATTGCCGGTGGCGTCATCCCCGCACAGGACTACGACTTCCTCTACAAGGCTGGTGTCGCTGCCATCTTCGGCCCCGGCACATCAGTGGCCAAGGCTGCCGTAGAGATGATGAAGATTCTGCTCGACGAGTAATCAGTGTAGATTATCTCTGATAATGAATAAGTACGGCTTTCGTAATTAATACGTTAGTCGTACTTTTCTTTTTTTCACAAAAAAGTAGTACCTTTGCACTCAGATATGCAAAAACTGTTGGATTTATATAGAAAATGGAGTGGGGCAGAGCCCTGCGAAATTACGAAGCTCCCTGGTGCTGGGAGCAATCGTGAGTATTATCGTTTGACTTCGGCTGATGGGATGACAGTGGTAGGATGTGTTGGCACCAGTCGTGACGAGAACCATGCATTTGTTTACCTTGCCCGTCATTTTACGAAGCGTAAACTTCCTGTGCCGCAGGTTCTTGCTGTTAGTGACGATGAACTGCGCTATCTGCAGACTGATTTGGGTAATATCTCACTCTTTGATGCTATACGTGGCGGCCGAGAGGCAGGAGGACGTTATACCTTGAAAGAGCAAGAGTTGTTGAAACGTACTATCAGAGAACTGCCGAATATACAGTTGCGTGGAGCACGTGAACTGGATTTCTCAAATTGCTACCCTCAGCCAGCTTTCGATACATACAGTGTTCTCTTTGACCTCAACTATTTCAAATACTGTTTCCTGAAGGCAACGGAACTTGATTTCCATGAGCTAAAATTAGAGGCTGATTTCCGCCTGTTGGCGAAGGACCTTACTGCTGCAGGCGATACACAATGTTTTCTGTATCGTGATTGTCAGGCTCGAAACGTTATGCTGGTGCCTACTACCGATGATGATGCACCTGATGGTATGACTCCATACTTCATCGACTTTCAAGGTGGTCGCAAAGGTCCATACTATTATGACTTGGCTTCATTCCTGTGGCAGGCTTCTGCAAAATATCCCCATAAGTTGCGCCGTGAGCTAGTGTATGAATACTACAATGCTCTGAAGCACTATGTCGAGGTGCCAGCACCACATCATTTTGTATCTCGTTTGTCGCTGTTTGTACTTTTCCGTACTCTGCAGGTGTTGGGAGCATATGGCTTTCGTGGATATTTTGAGCGCAAACAACATTTCATAGAGTCTATACCGCCAGCCATGCAGAACATGCGCGAATTGTTAGACTCCAGCAATTTCCCGTATCCATATCTCACCGACCTTCTTCGGCGTCTGGTTGCCTTGCCACAGTTCAGGCAGATAGAGACTACAGCATCACGTGCAGATGGTTACAAGACTACTGACAACAACCCTTATAAGCCGCATCCTCAAGACGGCCCTGCCACTTTTTCTAAGTACGATTCTCAGGGACCTCTGGTTGTCAAGGTTTATAGTTTCTCTTACCGTAAGGGCATCCCCGAAGATGAGAGTGGTAACGGTGGAGGATATGTCTTCGATTGTCGTTCTACTCACAATCCAGGTCGTTATGAGCCATACAAACAGCTGACAGGACTCGATGAACCTGTTATCCGATTCCTTGAAGACGATGGTGAGATACTCACCTTCCTTGATTCTGTTTATAAATTGGCCGACGCTCATGTCAGACGCTATATCCAGCGTGGCTTTACTTCACTGATGTTTTCTTTTGGATGTACGGGCGGTCAGCATCGTTCTGTATATTCTGCTCAGCATTTGGCCGAACATATCCACCGCAAGTTTGGTGTAGAGGTTCGCATTTGTCACCGTGAACAAAATATCACACAAATATTAGATAGCTTGCAATGAAGATGAATATGAAGCATTGGGTGGCCGATATTATTGGCCAGAAGAAGGTTACGGCAGTGCCAGTGATGACTCATCCAGGCATTGAGTTGAATGGAAATACAGTTTCACAGGCAGTAAGCAACGGAGTAATGCATGCTGAAGCTGTGATACGACTTGCTGATAAATATAAGTGTGCTGCAGCGTGTACTATTATGGATCTTACTACTGAGGCAGAAGCTTTTGGAGCCAAAATCGCCTTTAGCGACGATGCTGTTCCGGCAGTTGAAGGACGCTTGTTGCCAGATGCTGATAGTATTTACCGTCTGCAGGTCCCTTCATTAAATGCTGGGCGTATTCCTGCTTATCTGAAGGCCAATCTCTTAGCAGCCAGAGCCATTGACGACCGTCCTGTATTCGGAGGATGTATCGGTCCGTTCTCTTTAGCTGGTCGTTTGTATGACATGTCGGAAATAATGGTACTTATCTATGAACAACCGGAAGCTGCCCATGCTTTGTTGGACAAATGTAGTTCTTTCATTGAGAAATATTGTCTGGCACTGAAAGCAACAGGAGCCAATGGAGTCGTGATGGCTGAACCAGCTGCAGGACTACTGTCAAACGACGACTGCTTGGAGTTCTCATCCCAATATGTGAAGCGCATTGTAGAACATGTGCAGGACGATGAGTTTATTGTTGTCCTTCATAATTGCGGTAATACTGGTCATTGTACAAAGGCTATGGTGGCCACAGGAGCTGCTGCCTATCATTTCGGAAATAAGTGTCGCATGGAAGATGTTATCCTCGACGTTCCGCCTACTGCTTTGGCAATGGGAAATATTGATCCTGTCAGTATTTTCAAGGATGGTACCGTTGAGCAGATGCGTAGTTCTGTGCTTAACCTGTTGGAGAGTATGAGTAACTATCCGAATTTTGTGCTTTCCAGTGGTTGCGATACTCCTCCACATACCCCAATGTCAAATATTGATGCTTTCTTTGAAGCCTTAAACGAATACAATAATAGGTGAACTGTTACACACTGACATATAGCGACTTGGGAATTTCGGAAACTGATGTTTACGAACAGATGGGATATCAAGGACAGTCCCCCGATGATGCTGTTGTTCAGGAAACACAGAACTTGATAGCTGATGTTCGAAATTGGCTTAAGGCAAAATTCTGTTTTTTTGTCACTAATCAGTTGCCCTCACTTGATATGGGACAGATAATTCTCCGTCAACTGCGTGGTAGTGAGGCCTATGCCTGCTTCATAGCCACCAGTGGTACAGAGTTTGAAGAGTGGATGCATCTGCTTAAAAGAGAGGGTGACATGGTGCGTGTGTTTATTGCTGATGCTTTAGGGAGTGTAATAGCAGAGAAAACTGCTGATTGCATGGAACAGCATCTGCAGGCATCTATCGAGAAACTAGGATGGCGTCATACCAATCGTTTCTCACCTGGATATTGTGGCTGGCACGTGTCGCAGCAGCAATTGCTCTTTCCCTTGTTTGATGGTCAAACCTGTGGTGTCACTCTTACTGATTCATCACTTATGGTGCCCATCAAGTCGGTAAGTGGAATAATTGGTGTAGGTAAAGAGGTGCGCAGACTCGACTATACTTGTGGCCTGTGCGACTTTAAACAATGTTATAAGCGAAAACATAAAGTTAGTATTACATTACCAGATAACAATGAAAAAGAATAGAAAGAAAATTATTGTAGCTGTCGTTGTCATTATAGTTGCTGTTCTGTTGATTATTATGGCACTTACCAACCCTGGAAAGGACGAGCATTACCAGGCTGTTAAGGATGGTGTGACAGTGGTGATAAAAAATGAGATAAAAGATTTCCCGTTACCTGAAAGTATTACCAATGCTGGTCTTACTGCTGCTATGGGTTTCATGGACGACTATCTTGACAGGAAGATGGTTGTGAAAGACTACGTTGTCTTCAGTCTTGGTCTTGTTACCTACAAGGGACAGCAGTTGCCTATTTCTGTAGGTGTGTTCAACAATGTCTTTCTTACGGCTGGTTATGAAGAACTTGAGAAGGTTGCCAAGAGCCCAGAGGTACTTGAGTTGATAAACATTAACGATGTAAAGGCATTGATTGATAGCTATATCAAGCGGAACCAAGAGTGATGAATCCGTCTGTTTGAGAAATGAGTTCCTCCTGGATGAGGTTGCTTAATGCTGCTTTGAGTTCTTCGGGAGGTAGTGACAGCCGATATAATTCTCCGATGTGGTGATGTTTCCGATCGGCAAGCAATCCGAGAATTTGTTGGCATGCATCACGTTGACCTTCGGCAGTGACCATCTTTCCATCTTCTTGAAGACAAACGTCACATTGACCGCAGTTGTTTTCAGTGTGCTCGCCGAAATATTCCAGCAACAGGCGTGACCGGCACGTGTCGTTTGACTGGGCATAGTGCATTATAGCCTCTATTCTTTGCTTGTATTGGCTTAGTCTGTCCTCATAGATTTCTTGTGGTATTCTTATGTGTTTTGCTTCTTCACGTCGCTGCCGATATTTGATATAAGGAACCTGTTTGCGAGGAATAAAGCTAATTAATTTGTGTTCTGATAGTGACTTCAGTGTTTCATATGCTTGCTCCTGAGTAAGACCTGCTTGTTTGGCTATTATACTTTCATCTATGAAACCGTAGTCGGCAAAGAGTCCGCCATAGTTGCGTAGCAGACTAGTAATAACGCTCTCTTCATTGGGAGTGACCTGCTGAAGTCGGTATAGATCGTCGCGCCCAACCAGAAAGTGCACACGAGCCTGATTGTCTGCCTCTTCGTCGTAGTCCAGATATCCTGCTCTCTCCAGTATTTTCAATGCTGAGTTCACCCTGATAGGGAAGTGGTGGAAGCGCAGACAAAATTCATCCATGTGAAATTCTCGGGAGATGCCAAATCCGTCGCCAGTAGCTATTTGATAATAATATGCCAGATGTTCGTAAACCTGTTTGATATAATCCTTGGGCGGGAATGTGTCATCTATGCGTTTTGCCAGTTTACCGCCATCAGCTCTGTTGTATAGGAGTATTGCCTTTGCAGGGAGTCCATCGCGTCCTGCACGCCCCGCCTCTTGAAAATAAGCCTCGAGAGAGTCTGGGCAGTCGTAATGTAATACCAGTCTTACGTCAGGCTTGTCGATACCCATTCCAAAGGCGTTAGTAGCCACCATTATTCTTATACGGTCGTGCTGCCAGTCGCGCTGTCGGCTGTCTTTGTCGGCATTATCCAGTCCTGCATGGTAGAAAGTTGAACTTAGTCCTGCTTCATTCAGATGCTCTGATATTTCGCGTGTTCGTTGCCGACTGCGCACATAAACTATTGCAGTCCCTTTCTCCTCTTGTAGTAGAGCCAATAGCTGTCTGTCCTTGTCTGGAGTGTTCTGTACAAGGTATGAAAGGTTTTTTCGCTCGAAACTCATACGGAAAATGTTGAAAGTAGTATCATTTCCGCATGCTTGTTCCGTACTTGTGGCATTCCCTAGTCTCTTTACGATATCATCGACTACGCGTGGCGTAGCCGTTGCTGTTAGGGCAAGTACAGGAACGTTGGGATGAATGTTGCGTATGTTGGCTATTTCCAAGTATGCCGGTCTGAAGTCATAGCCCCATTGGGATATACAATGTGCCTCGTCAACGGTGATAAACGACACCTTCATATGAGACAGCTTTTTCTGAAAGAGTTGGCTGTTAAGTCGCTCTGGTGATACATAGAGCAACTTAACACCTCCGAGGATGCAGTTTTCAAGTATTCTTAGTATATCATCGTGCTGCAGTCCACTGTATATCGCCTCGGCGCGTATGCCAACCTTGCGCAGATGACTAACCTGGTCTTTCATCAGCGCTATTAGTGGAGTTATTACGATGCATACACCTTCCATTGCCATAGCAGGCACTTGGAAAGTGATACTTTTGCCTCCTCCTGTGGGCATCAGTCCCAGTGTGTCGTGACCGCTGGTTATCGATTCAATGATATCTCGCTGAATACTGCGAAATTCATCGTAGCCCCAATACTTTTTAAGTAAATGAGAAAAGAGATTTCCCATTTCTCTTTTTTCATTTCTCATTCCTCATT
Source organism: uncultured Prevotella sp. (assembly GCA_946186115.1). Classification (GTDB taxonomy): domain Bacteria; phylum Bacteroidota; class Bacteroidia; order Bacteroidales; family Bacteroidaceae; genus Prevotella. The sequence continues at coordinate 6,090 of CAMHLV010000020.1, forward strand.
TACCGAAGGCATGATGTCCTCTATCTGTAGTTGTACCTCGCCTCGCTTGTAAGTATTCTCTTCGATGGTGTAAACTATGTCGAACGAGCGTTTCGATTTGATGTACCGTGCTGCCGCACTCTGCCCGAAAGCAATACCGTTCATTACCACAGCCGATTTAGAATCAACAAGTTCGAGTTTTATATGCTCTTGATGGCGACCCACAACCTTCGATGTGCCATAGTCATAGACGTTGCGCGTCAGGAAAAGCGGTTTCTCGTTGCCTGGACCATGGGGAGCTAACTTCTTCAGCTCGTTGAGGAGTCGCTTGTTGATGTTATGGAAATCAAGTTCCATATCTATGTCAAGAGTCTGCTGAGTCTGTTCTGGCATTATGTGCCCTTCCACATACTCCTGGAATCTGCGCCTGAACTCAGGGATGTTGTCCTGTTTGAGTGTCAGTCCCACAGCGTATGTGTGGCCGCCGAAGTTCTCCAGCAAGTCTCGGCATGACTTTATTGCTTCGTAGATGTCGAATCCGGCTACTGAACGAGCGGAACCAGAAGCAACCCCATTGATAATGGTTAAGACTACCGTTGGACGGAAGTATAACTCAGTCAGTCGTGATGCTACAATTCCGACCACTCCTTTCTTCCAACCTTCATCGTAGAGAACAATCGATTTCTGGTGTTGCTGACTTTCCAATCTGGCCACAATTTCGTTAGCCTCCTCTGTCATCTGCTTGTCAACGTCGCGTCGCTGATCGTTATATTCATTGATGCGCGTTGCCTCCATCAATGCTCTTTTCAGATCTTTCTCCACCAGCAGAGTCACCGTTTCCGTACCGTTCTGCATGCGTCCCGAGGCATTTATGCGAGGTCCGATCTTGAACATTATATCACTCATCGTGAGCTCTCTGCCTGTCAGCCCGCATATCTCGATAATGGCTTTTAGACCAATAGAAGGACTCTGGTTGAGTTGCTTTAGTCCGTGAAAGGCAAGTGTTCGGTTCTCACCTTCTATGGGTACAAGGTCGGCTGCGATGCTCAATGCGCAGAAATCCAATAGGGGAATGAGACGAGAAAAAGGAATGCCGTTGTTCTTTGCAAAAGCCTGCATCAGCTTGAATCCTACTCCGCATCCCGAGAGGTGTTTAAAGGGATAGGTAGAGTCTTCTCGCTTAGGGTTGAGGATTGCTACTGCAGGAGGCATCACCTCGTCTGGGACGTGGTGATCGCAGATGATAAAGTCAATGCCTAACTGCTTGGCATAAGCTATCTCCTCGATGGCTTTTATTCCGCAGTCGAGCACGATGATTAGTTTCACACCTGTTTCTGCCGCGTAGTCTATTCCCTTGTGGCTTACACCATATCCCTCCTCATAGCGGTCAGGAATATAGTACTCCATGTTGGAATAGAATTGCTGCAGGAACTTGTATACCAAAGCTACCGCCGTACAACCATCCACGTCGTAGTCGCCATACACCATGATACGCTCCTTGCGTCCCATAGCATCGTTCAAGCGGTCAACGGCTACGTCCATGTCGTTCATCAGAAAAGGATCAATCAGCTCGTTAAGCATTGGGCGAAAGAACCTCTTTGCAGCACTCTCCGTCTTTATGCCTCGCTGAATGAGCAGCGTGGCGAGCGTGGGGCTCATGCCAATCTTCTCAGCCAACTCGTCAGCCGCTTGCAGTCTCTCTGATGTAGGTGGTTCGTAATTCCATTTAAATTGCATTTATATTAGTTTTTTTGTTTCTTTCGTCTCAATATGTATCGTTAGCAGTACGGACGGTATACATACAATACGCGACAAAGTTACAAAAAAAAATAAGAAAGTGTCATATTTTGTGGGAAAATTAACAGATATTCCGTTTTTTTTACCCATTTGCTTGTAGGACAATTGGTTGTTTTTCGTGTTGTTATTTGCGGTTGTCTATATATTCGTATCCTGTCGAGTATTGCTCGTGAGGGAATATAAACATCTGGTCGCTTATCCCGCCAGTCTTGAAGTTGCTTATCTTGATAGTGGTGTGGAAGATGCCTAATTTGATACGCACATTGACGGGGTAGTGGTTTTTGCGGTCGAGTAATACTCGGGCTTCTTTAATGCCTTTTACACCGTTTTTTGCCTTGAGGGTGATGAAATATCCGCCCTCTTTTTTGGCTTCTTTTATTCTATACGTGTAGTTTTCTGGTTGGAACTTGAACTTCGTGGCATATTTATCCCGTTCGTCAGAGTGGGCGCTGTAAATCGTTATTGTTTTCTTCTTGCGCTCCAGACGGTAATAAGTTATGTCGTCGTTCCATGCAATGTATCGTTCGTCGATGAACTTGCTTTTCTTCTGTTTTGTCCATATCGTACCTTCGGTTTTGTAGATGCCGATAATGTTGACGGCATAGTGTAGCTGTGAGCCCTGTGGACCATATACCATGTTGTAGGCCTCCATAAACATACGTCGTGCTTGACGGGCGTTAGGGGTTTCGTGCTCCTGACTGACTGCAGGCGTGCATATAAGTGTTAACAGTGTGATAACCAGTATGATGTACTTATTCTTCATTCTTTTTGTTTAATATATTTTTTTGTTTGAAAATATAGGGTGTTATCTGTGGCATAGTTGTGAATATGGACAACTGTTGCATACCTTGATATCGTTGGTCGGTGTGAAAGGAATGTCGGGTGAGAACATCTCGGCAATCTTTTCATCGAGCATTTGATTGAAACTATCAGAGTAGTTGGCAATGTCGCTAATTGGTGTTCGGCCGAAGCACAGTGTAGGGTCGTAGTTTTCGGCTCCGGCATGCTGAATAAATAGCAATGCAGGAGCTACGCATAGGTGGCGTGATGATTGTTGTTGGCGGCTTACAATATCTGCGTAAACGAAGGTCTGAAGATAGTAGTCGCTGTGCTCGTGAATTTTCTCTGGGTTGAAGATATCTTCAACGCTGTTGAGGGGCTTTAACCGTTGGCTACCCGTTTTATAATCTATTACGCGTATGGTGTCGTTACCAACAAGGTCTAGTCTGTCGATGCGTCCTCCTATGTTCTTCAACCATGGTGCATGTGGTATTAATGGCTGGATAGGGCGCTTCACGTCCATCTCAAGGCCAAGTATGGTAAAAGGAGTCAGCCTTAGGTCAATTTGTAACAGTTGCCTGAGGTAGTGGATGATAACTTCTCTGTTTATTAGGTGAAGACCAGAAGATGCTGCCGTTGTCTTTAGTGTTTCAGGCAACTCTGTGCTGAAGGCTTGGTCAACAGCTCGTTCTATTTCCACCTTTGATGTCAGCAGATGTTGGAGAATCTGTTTGTCAACATGTTTTGGTATCTGACGGTAGATAGTGTCGGCTGCAGCATGGAAAATGTTACCGAATATGCGGTTGTCTAATTCTTGTTCGTCTTCTTGCTGCTCGGGTTCCTTTAGTCCGGCAACATATCTGTAATAGAATCGCAACTGACACCGTAGATAGCAGTTGATGGCTGTTGGCGTGAGAGGTGAGAATTGTGTCGCCAGCTGATTAATCACATGTTGGCTTTTCTCAATAGGGGTGGGCTGCCAACTCGTTACGGCTTGCCCTGTATGTAGCGTGTATTGTATCACGTGATGCTGACTCTCTACCATTGTCTGAAGCATGAATCTGCTCATCTCGCCGCGTTGTCCGTCTTCTGTAGAACTGTTGTAAAGCAGTGTTATGTCTGAAGCCCGTTGCATCAGTCGGTAGAAATAATAGGCATAGATACCTGTCTTGTTCTCAACGGTTGTGAGTTCGTAAGCCCTACGTATATTGTGAGGAATGAACGAGCTGTCATTGACACCACGGGGCATATTGCCTTCGTTGCACGATAATACGAGGATGTGGTCGAAGTCGAGGTTACGTGTCTCCAACACTCCCATAATCTGAAGTCCTTCTGCTGGTTCTCCATGAAATGGTATAGTGGTCTGTTGGATTAACTGTGATATTAGTCGCTGCAAGGTGTTGTCATCGACCGTCAGATCTCCGCTGTCCACAAGGTCGTTAATACGACTCACTAATGTGTAAGCCCTGAATAATGATTCTTTGAATAGTGGGTCAGTGTTGTCGGCTGCCCCCTTTTGTGCAATCTCCTTAAGTATGAATAGCAGTGAGTGAAGACCTGTAGCTGTGGATAGGCTGTCCTCTATGTATTTAGCATAAGGATGTCGTTGTAGAATCCGTTGAAGTCTTAGTGACCTGCCGCCCAACAGCATATTGAAATACTGTTGTATGAATGATGCCACAGGCGTTTGCGTCAAGGGATATCCAGTAGTGATGTTGACTTTCTGTACTTCGGGAGGAAGACTGTGGATGACAGTTGGAAGTAAGGATTCGTTGCACATGACAATAGCCGTGCGTCGTCCGTCAGCATAGCGGGATTTATCGCGTAGCCAGTTGCTGACGTAACGTGCTTGTATATTCTCAGTAGTGGCAGCGATATAATTGATGTCTTTGGGCTGTGAGAAATTCCCGTATATGTCATCATCACTGCAGTCCAGTTCGTTTGGAAACTTCGTCAGGTATTGGCCGATGTATTGTCCGGCCTCATGGCCCTCAGCCATATAGTAATGGTCGAAATCCCAGTAGAAATGTGCCTTGCCCTCTTGTTTAAGCAGACTGAACAGTTTCTGTTCCACCTTCTGTAATAGGTTGAATCCCACAAAGAGGTAGTGGTCATAGGGGAATTTGAGCTCACTATTCACCACCTGTCGATATAGAGCTCCCTCGTATGCAAGCTGCTGCGATTGCAGTCGTTTGTTGAAGTCATGGTAGATGTCAGCAAAACGGCTCCACAACTTTAAGAAACGCTGTCGGAGTTCAGTATTGTGCTCTTCTGAAAAGGTACTGAAGAAGCGACGTATCATTTCTCGTTGCTCTTCGGTGAGATAAGATACGTCGTCCATCTCATGTATGTCGCGCAAGTTGGCAAATACACGGTCGGCATCAGCCATGTTCTTGTCAATGTCATCGAAGTCGGATATCAACAGTTGTCCCCAACCGAAGAACTTGTCAAGTGATTCTTGTGAGCCAGTCTGGCTACAGAACGACTTATGAAGGTCGCACACCAACTTGAGAGGATCGGCAACAGTTAGTGGCGACTGCTGTCGAAACAGTTCGCTGATAGTAATATATGCAGGACTCCATATTGGCTTCCCTGCAAGCCGTGCCAAGTGCTCGCTCAGGAATAGCGAGGCACGCTTGTTGGGAAATACTACAGCCACATTCGACAAGTCGTTGCCATACTTTTCAATGATGTCGGCTGCCACGTAAGCCAGGAATTCTTTCATATAATCTATGTTTCACTTATCTTCATAAATAACCCAGCAAAAAGATGTGGGCTTTTGGAAATCGCTTGCAAAAGTACTCAATAAATTCCAAATAACATAACACTTGTATAAGAGAAATGCCTTTTAGGTTACAAAAAGACAGAAAATGCGCTTTTTGTAGCATGTTTTTTTAAAAAAGTTTTGTGTTTTCCTGTCTAATTCGTACCTTTGCAGCCGAAATTTGCAACTGCACAAAAACAGATTATAAATATATGTGTGGAATAGTAGGATATATTGGGAGGAAAGAAGCCTTTCCCATATTAATTAAGGGATTACGACGCCTGGAATATAGAGGCTATGACTCTGCTGGCGTTGCATTGATAGGCGATGGTAATGAACTTAACGTCTATAAAACCAAAGGAAAGGTTGACAATCTGGCAGACTTCTGCTCAGACAAAGATGTCTCCGGTTGCGTAGGAATTGCCCATACACGATGGGCGACTCACGGAGAGCCGTCGAGCCGTAATGCCCATCCTCACTATTCTCAGTCTCATAATCTTGCTATTATCCATAATGGTATCATTGAAAACTATGCCGATATCAAGCAGAAGCTTTTAGAAAAGGGCGTTCAGTTTAAGAGTGATACAGACACCGAAGTGCTTGTGCAGTTGGTGGAATATATTATGGTAAAGAAGAACCTTACACTATTAGAGGCTGTACAGGTTGCCCTCTATCAGGTTATCGGTGCTTATGCTATTGCCATAATTGACAAGCGAGATCCCAACCAAATAATAGCTGCACGCAAGCAAAGTCCGCTTGTTGTGGGTATTGGTAATGGTGAATTCTTTCTCGGATCAGATGCAAGTCCCATTATAGAATACACTGATAAGGTGGTGTATTTGGAAGATGGAAACATCGCAGTTATCCGACTTGGCGAGGAACTGAAGGTTATCAGTATTCTGGGCGAGGAACAAGACTTGGCAGTGAAGACTGTTGACATTGATCTTGGACAGATAGAGAAGGGTGGCTATGAGCACTTCATGCTGAAGGAGATTTTTGAACAGCCAGAGTGCCTTACCAACTGTATGCGTGGCCGAATCAATGTTGAGGGAAACCACGTGACTCTTTCTGCTCTTATCGACTATCGTCGTCAGTTGTTGTCTGCAAAGCGAATTGTGATAGTAGCATGCGGCACATCATGGCATGCAGGGCTCATAGGCAAGCAGATGATAGAGTCGATGTGTCGTATCCCCGTTGAGGTGGAATACGCTTCAGAGTTCCGTTACCGAAATCCTGTCGTAACAGAAGATGATGTTGTAATAGCTATTTCTCAGTCGGGTGAGACCGCTGATACTTTGGCAGCCGTTCAGTTGGCTAAAGAGAAAGGGGCATTCATCTATGGTATCTGCAATGCTATTGGCTCCAGCATACCTCGTGCTACGGATACAGGTACATATATTCATGTAGGTCCTGAGATAGGTGTGGCATCTACAAAGGCCTTTACTGGACAGGTGACCGTGCTGGCAATGTTTGCTTTAGCTTTGGGAGAAGCCAAGGGGACGATTAGCCGCGATGAGTATCTCAGTGTGGTAAAAGAGTTGAGTGGCATACCAAAGGTCATTGAGCAGGTCTTAAAGACCAATGAAAAGGTTGCCGACCTCGCGCGTACATTTACTTATGCGCATAACTTCCTATATTTAGGTCGAGGATATTCGTATCCGGTGGCACTCGAAGGAGCACTCAAACTAAAAGAGATTTCCTACATTCATGCCGAAGGATATCCTGCTGCAGAGATGAAACACGGACCTATAGCACTCATCGACTCTGATATGCCTGTCGTGGTGATTGCCACTCACAATGCGATGTATGAGAAAGTGCTTTCAAATATCCAGGAGATAAAAGCTCGTCAGGGCAGGGTAATAGCCCTTGTCACCAAAGGCGATGATACAATATCTAAGATTGCCGACGAAGTGATTGAACTTCCGGATGTGATGGAATGTCTCGAACCATTAGTGGCTACTATACCGCTGCAATTACTGGCCTACCACGTTGCAGTATGTAAGGGCAAGAATGTTGACCAGCCAAGAAACTTGGCCAAGAGCGTAACAGTTGAATAAGCTTAATGATGAAAAATAATGAAGAGTGAAGAATTTGCTACCGTCATTAATCAAAGGTCTGCGATTCTTCACTCTTTTTGTAAAAGAACCAAGATACGAATATGAGAGATGTTACACTGGTCCTGCAAGACGGGACGACTTTTAAGGGAAAAAGTTTCGGATACGAGAAGAATGTTTACGGAGAGGTGGTATTCAATACCGCTATGATGGGTTATCCAGAATCGCTTACCGACCCAAGTTATGCTGGTCAGTTGCTGACAATAACATACCCTCTTGTTGGCAACTACGGCGTTCCGCCGTTTTCTGTTGAGCCCGACGGACTGGCAACTTTTATGGAGAGCGATAGGATTTATGCCAAAGCTCTGATAGTAAGTGACTATACAGAGAATTACAGCCATTGGAACGCCTGTGAGTCACTGGGAGACTGGCTGAAGCGCGAACAAGTGCCAGGAGTGACAGGAATAGACACTCGTCAGCTTACCAAGGTGTTGCGCGAGCATGGTGTTATGATGGGTAAGCTGGTATTCAGCGATAGCGCTGTTAGTCTTGGTTCTGTCTCAGAAAATCAGGCCAACGATTCTTCCGAAGCAGACGTTACGGAGGATTATGGTTCTGTGAACTGGGTGGAGCGCGTTTCTTGCAAGGATATTATAACATATAATGAGGGTACAGGCAAAAGAGTCGTATTAGTTGATTGCGGTGTCAAGCAGAATATCATCCGCTGCCTGGTAAGACGTGGAGTAGAGGTTGTGCGTGTTCCTTGGAACTATGATTATACTGACATGGCTTTCGACGGACTGTTTCTTGCTAATGGTCCCGGTGACCCTGACAGATGTGTGGCAGCCGTTGACATACTGAAGAAGCAGATGTCAATCTCGCGTAAACCTATCTGCGGAATATGTATGGGTAATCAGTTGCTGGGAAAGGCTGCAGGAGCAGGAATCTATAAACTGAAGTATGGCCACCGTTCGCACAATCAGCCTGTGCGTGAAGTTGGCACCAACCGCTGCTATGTCACTTCACAAAACCATGGATATGCAGTAGATGCCGCTACTTTGGGAAAGGAATGGCGTGAGTTGTTTGTCAATATGAACGACGGCTCAAATGAGGGCATCCGCCACCAGACTAATCCCTGGTTCTCTTCTCAGTTCCACCCAGAGGCGTGCTCTGGTCCCGTTGACACCGAATTTATGTTTGACCGCTTTATAGAAGCGCTGTAGAACAGGTAAGAAGGAAATAACAGTAAAAAGGAAAAGAAACGATGAAAGACAATAGTATAAAGAAAGTTCTGCTGCTTGGTAGTGGCGCATTGAAGATAGGTGAAGCCGGCGAGTTCGACTACTCTGGTTCGCAGGCTCTGAAGGCTCTACGTGAGGAGGGCGTCAAGACGGTGCTCATCAATCCGAATATTGCTACAGTGCAGACGTCAGAAGGTGTTGCCGATGAGATATATTTCCTGCCTGTTCAGCCGTACTTTGTGGAGCGAGTCATTGAGAAGGAGCGCCCTGATGGTATCCTGCTGGCTTTCGGTGGACAGACAGCGCTCAACTGCGGAGTAGAACTCTATCAGAGCGGTGTGCTTGAGAAGTATGGCGTTAAGGTACTGGGCACACCTGTTCAGGCTATCATGGATACAGAAGACCGCGAGCTCTTCGTAGAGAAACTTAACGAGATAGATGTCAAGACTATTAAGAGTGAGGCTTGTGAGACTATAGAACAAGCCCGTCAGGCAGCAGCAGAATTAGGATACCCTGTCATCCTGCGTGCAGCCTACGCACTGGGAGGTCTTGGATCAGGTTTCTGTGATAACGAAGAGGAACTGAATCGCCTTGCTGAGAAAGCCTTCGCCTTCTCTCCTCAGGTCTTGGTAGAGAAGTCGCTGAAAGGATGGAAGGAGATAGAATACGAGGTGGTACGTGACCGCTATGACAATTGCATAACGGTATGTAATATGGAGAACTTCGATCCTCTGGGTATTCATACTGGTGAGTCTATTGTTGTGGCTCCTTCACAGACGCTGACCAATTCTGAGTATCACAAACTGCGTGCTCTGGCTATTAAGATAATCCGTCACATTGGCATTGTCGGAGAGTGTAATGTACAATATGCCTTCGATCCTCAGTCGGAAGATTATAGGGTTATTGAGGTCAATGCCCGCTTAAGCCGTTCGTCGGCACTGGCATCCAAAGCCACAGGCTATCCTCTGGCTTTTGTGGCTGCTAAACTGGGAATGGGATATGGCTTGTTTGAACTTAAGAACTCTGTCACTAAAACCACATCAGCATTTTTCGAACCAGCACTCGACTATGTCGTATGTAAAATACCCCGTTGGGACCTGTCCAAGTTCCATGGTGTTGACACGGAACTGGGATCCAGCATGAAGTCTGTTGGCGAAGTAATGGCTATAGGCCGCAATTTCGAGGAGGCCATACAGAAGGGTTTGCGCATGATAGGGCAGGGTATGCATGGCTTTGTTGAGAATAAGGAGCTACGGATACCAGACATTGATGCAGCCCTGCGTGAACCGACAGATAAGCGAGTGTTTGTCATCTCAAAGGCAATGCACCTGCCTCAATACGATATTGACCGCATACATGAACTGACCAAGATCGACCGATGGTTCCTTTATAAACTAAAGCATATAATCGATATTGATGAGGCTCTGAAGCGTCAGAATATTAATACTCTGGATACGGAACTGTTGCGTGAAGCCAAAGTTTATGGATTTACTGATTTCCAGATTGCACGTGCCATTGGTCTGGAACAGGAATATAGTAACATGCATCAGGCTCTACTCGTTGTTCGTAACCGTCGCAAACAACTGGGTATCCTTCCGGTTGTCAAACAGATAGACACCTTGGCAGCAGAATATCCTGCACAGACTAACTACCTCTATCTCACCTATGGTTCTGCCGGTAGCGACTCTGCACCGGCCTATCATGATATTAATTATGAGTATGATGGCCGCAGTGTGATAGTACTTGGCTCTGGAGCATACCGTATCGGTAGCAGTGTTGAGTTCGACTGGTGTGGTGTCCAGGCTCTTAATACCATCCGTAAAGAGGGATGGCGGAGCGTGATGATTAATTATAATCCCGAAACAGTATCGACAGACTACGATATGTGTGACCGCCTGTATTTCGATGAGTTGACATTCGAACGTGTGATGGATATCATCGAACTGGAGGCTCCTCATGGCGTTGTAGTTTCAACGGGTGGACAGATTCCCAACAACTTGGCTATGTATCTCGATGAACAGCATGTGCCCATTCTCGGCACTCAGGCTAAGGATATCGACGGAGCTGAAGACCGTGCGAAATTCTCTCAGATGTTGAATGAACTCGGAGTAAACCAGCCTGAGTGGAGTGCACTGACGTCTATGGCAGACATCGACCGATTTGTTGAAAGGGTGGGATTCCCCGTACTGGTTCGTCCTTCCTATGTGCTCAGCGGTGCTGCCATGAACGTATGCTCCAATCGCGATGAACTTGAGCGCTTCTTGAAATTGGCGGCTAATGTCAGTGAAGACCATCCCGTTGTGGTTTCTAAGTTCATAGAGCATGCCAAGGAGATAGAAATGGATGCTGTGGCCAAGGATGGTGAGATACTTGCCTATGCAATCAGCGAGCACATCGAGTTTGCTGGAGTACACTCTGGTGATGCCACCATTCAGTTCCCGCCGCAGAAGCTTTATGTTGAGACAGTGCGCCGTATCAAGCGCATATCGCGCCAGATAGCCAAGGCTCTGCACATCAATGGCCCGTTCAATATTCAGTATATGGCCCGCGACAACGACATTCTTGTCATTGAGTGCAACTTGAGGGCATCTCGTTCGTTCCCGTTTGTGTCGAAAGTGCTGAAGCTAAACTTCATCGAGTTGGCAACGAAGGTTATGTTAGGACTGCCGACAGAGAAACCAGGCAAGAATTTGTTCGACCTCGACTATGTAGGAATCAAAGCCTCGCAGTTCTCTTTCAATCGATTGCAGAAGGCCGATCCCGTACTTGGTGTAGATATGGCTTCTACTGGTGAAGTTGGCTGTATCGGCGATAACACCAATACGGCTTTGCTCAAGGCCATGCTCAGTGTGGGACATCGCATACCAAAGAAGACCGTTTTACTCTCTACTGGTGGTGCTAAGCAGAAGGCCGACATGCTGGATGCTGCCCGTATGCTGGTAGAACACGGATACGAGATATATGCTACAGGAGGAACTTCAAAGTATCTGACTGATAACGGCGTGAACAATACTCTTGTACTGTGGCCTTCAGAGACATCTTCGGCAGCAGTCAACACATCCGAAGGCAGTAGCGAACAAAGCCCGTCGAATAGTCCTTCTGCTCTTGACTTGTTGCATCAGCACAAGATAGATATGGTTGTGAATATACCAAAAGACCTGACAACGCATGAACTTACCAACGGTTATAAGATACGTCGTGCAGCTATCGATCTCAACGTGCCGCTCATAACCAATTCACGCCTGGCATCAGCCTTTATTCAGGCCTTCTGCAACGTGCCTTTGGATAAAATTGGCATTAAGTCGTGGAGCGAATACAAATAATTAGTATAGCGATAGATATAAAAAATATGGCAAATATTTGGCGAAATGCCAAATATTTGCTATATTTGCAAATTGAATAACAAAAAACCTTACGCAACATGGAGTTGAATGAATCCTTTGAATCACAAATAAATCGCAGTGATTATAAGATATTGATTGTTGACGATGTAGTCAGTAACGTGCTGTTACTGAAGATATTGCTGACAAATGAGAAATTCCAGATTTGTACGGCAAACAACGGAAATATGTGTATTGAGCAGGCAAAAAAAGAGAAGCCTGACTTGATTCTGCTTGACGTTATGATGCCTGATATCAATGGTTTTGATACTGCGGTGATACTTAAGAAGGATCCGGAGACGATGGAAATTCCCATTATCTTTCTTACGGCACTCAATAATCCCAGCGACTTGGTGAAAGGTTTCCAGGTAGGTGCCAACGACTTCCTGACCAAGCCCTTCAACAAGGAAGAGCTCGTCATGCGCGTGATGCACCAGATACAGCTCGTTGCCGCCAAGCGTATCATCGTTCAGCAGAACGAGGAACTGCGCCGCACCATCAACAATCGTGACAAGATGTACTCCGTTATTGCCCATGACTTGCGTTCGCCTATGGCCAGCATACGTATGGTGCTCAATCTGGCTGTCAACGTAGTGTCTCCGGATACCGTAGGTGAGGAAATCTTCAGTCTGCTCGACAAGGCTAACCGTGAGTCGGAGGAGACTCACGATCTTCTTGACAACCTGTTGAAGTGGACCAAGTCACAGACAGGACGTCTGAATGTGGTTTATCAGGATATTGATCTCGACGATGTTGTCCCAGGTGTTGTTGACATCTTTACTATGATTGCCGAGATGAAGAAGATAAAGCTGCAGTATATCCCTGCTGAGGAGAAAATTACCGTGCGTGCCGACAACGATATGATCAAGACCGTTATCCGCAACTTCATCTCCAACGCCATCAAGTTCACTCCCGAGGGCAAGGGCATTGATGTCTATTATAAGCGCGAAGGCGACTTCGCCCGTATCTGCGTACAGGACCATGGTGTGGGTATCGCTGCCGACCGCATAGACTCCATCTTCCATAAAGGTGAGACAACCTACGGTACAGGTGGTGAGGAAGGTTCAGGTCTGGGACTTCAGCTCTGTCAGGACTTTGCCCGCAAGAATGGTGGCGATGCCTATGTGGAGTCTGTCGAAGGTGAAGGCTCTACCTTCAGTTTTACCATTCCGCTGAAGAAAGACTAAGCATTTAACTACCTAGTTAACTAAGGTCAGGCTAATTAACGACAACTTGGACAACATCGACAACCTATTTTTACTCAGTTGAGATAAAAGTTGTCGTTGTTGTCCAAGTTGTCGTAATATAAACTCCCTATTGTCGTTTACTCAGCTTTAAACAGGTCCTTGATGCCTCCGATGCTGCCCAGCAAGTTGGTGGCTTCGTAGGGCAGATAGACGGTCTTGGTCTTGTCGCCCTGAGCCAGCTCCTGCATCATCTGGATGTACTTCTGAGCCAGCAGATAGTTGGCAGGATTAGTTGACTTGCCTACAGCCTCGGTGATGAGCTCGATAGCCTTGGCTTCAGCCTCTGCCTTGCGGATGCGCGCCTGAGCCTCACCCTCGGCATGGAGGATAGCCTGCTGCTTCTGGGCGTCAGCACGATTGATGATAGCGGTCTTCTCACCCTCAGAAGCCAGGATCTCGGCAGCCTTCTCACCTTCAGAGGTTAGAATCTGTGCACGCTTGTTACGCTCGGCCTGCATCTGCTTCTCCATTGCATTCAGTACGGTAGCAGGTGGCACAATGTCCTGCAACTCTACGCGGTTCACCTTGACACCCCACTTGTCGGTGGCATCGTCCAGTACGGCACGCAGCTTGGTGTTGATGGTGTCGCGCGATGTCAGCGTCTCGTCCAGTTCCAGTTCACCGATGATATTACGCAGAGTGGTCTGCGTCAGCTTCTCGATGGCGTTAGGCAGATTTGAAATCTCATATACAGCCTTGAACGGATCTACAATCTGGAAGTATAGCAGGGCATTGATCTCCATCTGGATGTTATCCTTGGTAATCACGTTCTGCGACGGGAAGTCGTACACCTGTTCACGCAGGTCTATGCTGTTGCTGTAGGCATAGCGTCCACGGTTCAGTACCACGATGTCCTTGGCACGATCGATGAAGGGGATGATGATGTTGATACCCGGATTCAGCGTGGCATAGTAGCGGCCTAAACGCTCAATAATCTTGGTTTCCGACTGTGGGATAATCACAAGTGCCATCTTGGCGAAGATAATCACCAGCACGACGATGGCAAGCAGTACATAACTCATAAATTCCATAATGATTAATAATTATTGTTTATTGTTTATTGTTTATTGTTTATTGTTTACAGCGTCTCCACGGTGATGATGGTACTCTCGCGCCCGATGACGCGTACCGTCGTGCCTACAGCGATCTCGGTATCGCTGTTGCTCACGGCTTTCCACAGGTCGCCGTCAATCTGTACATAACCGTTGTCTCCAGCGGGAATGGTTTCTGTTACCTTGCCTGTACGTCCTATCAGCGCATCGGCATTGCTGGGTTTGTTGGGCTCGTTCTTATGGAGCCAACGTAGGGCCACCGGACGGACAAACAGTACACTGAGTAGCGAGAAGATGGCAAAGATGAAAATCTGCCAATATACGCTCAAGCCGCAAACAGCCCCGATGATGGCGAAGACGGCTCCAATGGAGAAGCAGATGATGAAGAAATCACCCGACGAGAGCTCCAAAATCAGGCAGACGATGGCGATGACAGCCCATATCTGCCACATGTTTGCTAAAAGATACTCAATCATAGTTTTTTATTATTACGTTATTTCAATATTATGAGGTCTCAATTAAATAGACAGCACAAAGTCGTCCCAGTCTTTCGTCGAGCCTTTCTTGCCAAACACCTTTTGATAGAGGCGGCTTCGTGTGGAGGCTATACTCTCCTTGGAGTGAGTGGTAAGTGTGGCAATGTCCTTGGGCTGGATGCGTATTTTTATGAGTAGGCTTACATGATAGTCCTGTTCGCTCATACGGTAGAGACTGAATAGTTTTTCCGTGAAACCTGTATAGACATTGTTCACATTATCTGCCAGTTCCTTCCAGTCGTTGTCTGTCAGCCCTTTTCCCTCGTTGAGGTATTTCTTGATGCGAAGGTAGACAGGTGATGAGAAGATAGTGCTTACATCCTGCCTTTGTTCTATGACGGCCATTTTTTGCATGGCGTGTATGTTGTCGAGACGGCTTTGCAGCAACTGTATTTTGCGGCGGTTGTTCTGTATCACCAATATAAATAAGGTGATGTAGAAAACGGTACAAATGATGAGCAGAAACAGCTCTCGATTGGTAAGTATCATAACGGTTTTTGGTTTTGTTTGATGCAAAGGTACAAAATAAATGCGTTTCCACCAAGAAAAACTGTTTGCAAAAGTTTGCAGATGCCCTTTTGCACACTTTTGCGAAGAGTTGTCACCACCGACATATCCTTTTTTCACTTAATAAATAATAAATACTAATTAATTTGGCCGTTACCTCAATTTGCATTACCTTTGTAACCAAACTAATCAGGCAAAAAAATTATGAAGAGATTCTTATCCCTTATGGCCGTTACCCTGGTTGCTGTCATTACAGCATCAGCAGGCAATGTCAAGGCCACACTGCATGCCGATCAAGGCAAGTCGAAAATCAATAAAGAAATCTACGGCCAGTTTGCCGAGCATTTAGGCTCATGCATCTATGGCGGTCTGTGGGTTGGTGAAGACTCACCTATACCAAATATCCAGGGATATCGTAAAGATGTGTTCGATGCCCTGAAAGCCCTGAAAGTTCCTGTATTGCGATGGCCTGGCGGCTGCTTCGCCGATGAGTATCACTGGCGTGATGGCATAGGTCCGCGCTCTGAGCGTCCGTCGATGAAGAACAACAACTGGGGAGGCACCATTGAGGACAACTCGTTTGGCACTCACGAGTTTCTGAACCTGTGCGAGATGCTGGGCTGCGAGCCATATATTAGCGGCAACGTAGGCTCCGGCACTGTTGAGGAACTTGCCAAGTGGGTGGAATATATGACTTCTGAGGAGGGCACTCCAATGGCAAAACTGCGCAAGCAGAACGGTCGCGAGAAACCATGGAAGGTCAAGTATCTTGGCATAGGTAATGAATCGTGGGGTTGTGGCGGCAATATGCGCCCTGAATACTATTCTGACCTGTATCGCCGCTATTCGGTTTACTGTCGCAACTATGACGGCAACAAGCTGTACAAGATAGCATCAGGAGCGTCTGATTATGAATATGATTGGACAAAGGTGCTTATGGAACGTATCGGACAGCGTATGGATGGTGTGTCGCTGCACTACTATACCTGTTCAGGATGGAATGGTTCTAAGGGTTCGGCCACACAGTTTGACTCCGATCAGTATTATTGGGCACTGGCCAAGTGTCTTGAAATAGACTCTGTCATCCAGAAGCACAAAGATATCATGGATGCTGCCGACCCTGAGCGTAAAGTTGACCTGCTTGTCGATGAGTGGGGAACATGGTGGGATGAAGAACCAGGCACGATACCAGGCCACTTGTACCAGCAGAATGCTCTGCGTGATGCCTTCGTTGCTGCTCTCTCGCTTAACGTGTTCCATCGCCACACCGATCGTGTTAAGATGGCCAATATAGCCCAGATAGTCAACGTGCTTCAGTCGATGATACTGACCGATCAGGTAGGTACAGGCCACATGGTGCTGACACCCACCTATCATGTGTTCCAGATGTACACTCCTTTCCAGGAATCCACTTTCCTGCCTGTCGATATTGAGAGTGAGACCATAGAGGTTAGCAAGGCTTACTTCAAGGATAAGGCCGACGAAAATACCGGTAGCCGTACTATGCCCTTGCTGTCGGCCTCTGCCGCAAAATGCCAAGACGGCAGCGTAGTCCTGTCGCTGATCAATGTCTCGCTCGACAAGCCACAGACATTGGATGTCAAGTTGGAAGGATTTACAGGCAAGACCGTGAAGGGCAATATTCTTACGTCGAAGAATGTGGCCGACTACAACGACTTTGGGCATCCTGACCGCGTGTCGCCAGTAGAATTCCGCGATGCTAAGCTGAAAAAGGGTGTGCTTACCGTAAAGTTGCCTGCAAAAAGTATTGTAGTTCTAAGCTTGATGTGAAAATAGACTAAAGAATTTGGCATTCTGCCCGCTTATTCGTACCTTTGCACCCGCTTTATGCAAGAGTGATGATTTTGTTGAATCATAATCAGCCATTATATATAATAAGGTAAGGACAGGATGAACATCAGAACTTTGACTACAATATGCTGTATGATTGTTGGTATATGTTGTATGGCTCAGCGCAAAGAGTTGAGTCAGGCAAAGACATATATCAAAAGCGGTAAGGACTTTGACAAGGCTGAGAAGCTGATGACAGGTCTTCTGGCAAAAGATTCGGTCAACAGGCAGAACAAGAAGATATACCAGATGTGGCTTCTCGCTGTGCAGAAGCAGTATGAAGCAGCCAACGAGAAACTGTATCTGCGCCAGAAGTATGATACAGCACAATTCTTCGGTCTGGTACGACGGATGTATCAGATATCTGTGTCGTTAGACTCGCTTGATGCCAAGCCAGACAAGAAGGGTAGGGTGCGTCCCGAATACAGGAAAGACAATGCTTTCTATCTCGACAAGCTGCGCCGTAACTTGTATTATGGCGGAACCTTCCAGGTTAGGAAGGGTGTCTTCGACGATGCCTACAGTTATTTTGAAACATATCTTGCCACGTGTAGCCAGCCGCTGTTCACTGGCTATAACTATGCCAAAGAGGATTCTCTGATTCCTCAGGTGGCATATTGGGCTACGTTTAGCGGCTATCATCGCCAGCGAGCCGATTCTGTCTTGCGATATAGTAAACTGGCCTTGCGCGATACGTCGCGTCAGGAATATACTTTGCAGTATATATGTGAAGCATACAGATGGCAGCGCAACGATTCGGGCTACGTGTCAACGCTTCATGAGGGATTCAAGTTGTTTCCCAGGCACCAGTATTTCTTCCCGCGATTAGCCGATTACTATAATCAGCATGGTGAAAGCGAGAAGGTGTTAAAGCTTGCCGAACAAGGACTTATGGCCGATTCGCTGAATCAATTGATGCTGCTGGCTAAGTCGGTGGCACAACTGAATATGGGTGATGACGAAGGATGTATCGCTACCAGTGAACGCCTGATAGCGCTGAACGATACTCTGCCAGAGGCCTATTTCAATCTTGCTACTGTGAAACTGAATAAGGCACTGGCTCTTGAACGTGAAAACGAGCCGCGCAAGAATCGTCGCAAGCTTACAGCACTATATACCGAGGCCCGCCCCTATATGGAAGCCTTCAGAAAGCTGGCTCCTTCCGACAAACAACGTTGGGCACCAGCGTTATACCGCATCTATCTGCACCTGAATATGGGCAAGCAGTTTGAGGAGATTGATAGGGTAATGAGGCGCTAATAACGCCTCATGTAAGTTTTAGGAAACTTTTTTAATATTATTTAGGTGTGTACATTGACGCTATAAGCGCGGAAATGAGTACTTTTGCATTTTGAAAATAGTAAATAGTAAATTAGTAAATTGTAAATATTATTATGGCAGAAGCTATTGACATCCGTGAATTGAATATCCGGATAGAACAACAGAGTGGATTCGTAACCAATCTTACGACTGGTATGGATCGTGTAATTGTAGGACAGAAGCACTTGGTGGACTCGCTGTTAATTGGCCTGCTGAGTGATGGTAATATCTTGTTGGAAGGCGTTCCTGGTCTGGCTAAGACTCTGGCTATTAAGACACTGGCTCAGCTTATCGACGCCACCTACAGTCGCATACAGTTTACTCCCGACCTTTTGCCTGCCGATGTGACGGGTACGATGATCTATTCTCAGAAGGACGAGAAGTTCCAGGTGAAGAAGGGTCCCGTATTTGCCAATTTCGTCTTGGCAGACGAGATCAACCGTGCCCCTGCTAAGGTGCAGAGCGCATTGCTTGAGGCTATGCAGGAGAAGCAGGTGACTATAGGTTCTGATACCTTCGATTTGCCCAATCCGTTCCTGGTGATGGCCACTCAGAACCCCATTGAGCAGGAAGGTACCTATCCTCTGCCCGAAGCACAGGTTGACCGTTTCATGCTTAAGGTGGTAATCGGCTATCCCACCATTGATGAGGAGAAGAAGATTATCCGTGAGAATATTGGTGAAGGATTGCCTAAGGTGACACCCGTAACAACTGCTGCCGAGATACTGAAGGCACGCTCAGTAGTGCGCGAAGTATATCTCGACGAGAAGATAGAGCAGTATATTGCCGACATTGTCTTCGCCACACGCTATCCCGACCGCTATGGACTCAAGGATATGAAGGACATGATTTCCTTTGGCGGTTCGCCCCGTGCCTCTATCAATCTGGCTAAGGCAGCCCGTGCCTATGCATTCATTAAGCGTCGTGGATATGTGGTGCCTGAAGACGTGCGTGCTGTGGCCCACGATGTGCTGCGCCACCGCATTGGCCTGACCTATGAGGCAGAAGCCTCCAACGTCACCAGCGAAGAGATCGTTTCTAAGATTATCAATAAGGTCGAGGTGCCCTAAACAAATTAGGAATTGGAAATTGGGAATAATGATTACCTTGATTTCTGATGACTTAATATGGAAACAAGCGAGATACTAAAGAAAGTACGTAAGATAGAGATCAAGGCCAGAGGCCTGAGCTCAAACGTCTTTGCTGGGCAGTACCATTCGGCCTTCAAGGGTAGGGGTATGGCCTTCAGTGAGGTGCGCGAGTATCAGTATGGCGACGATGTGCGCGACATTGACTGGAACGTGACGGCACGTTTCCATCGTCCTTATGTCAAGGTGTTCGAGGAAGAGCGCGAACTCACTGTTATGCTGCTTATCGACGTCAGCGGTTCGCTGGACTTCGGTACTCAGCATCAGATGAAGCGCGAGATGGTGACCGAGATAGCTGCCACCATAGCCTTCTCGGCCATCCAGAACAACGATAAGATAGGAGTGGTGTTCTTCTCCGACCGTATTGAGAAGTATATCCCACCAAAGAAGGGACGTAAGCACATACTCTATATCATACGTGAGATGCTTGACTTTAAACCAGAGTCGAAGCGCACTGACGTGAAGCAGGCACTTGAGTTTCTGACCAGCGTCTCCAAGCGGCGCTGCACTGCTTTCGTGCTCAGCGACTTCTATGTGCGTCAGGACTTCCTGCAGCCCCTGCAGATTGCCAACCGCAAGCACGATGTCGTGGCCCTGCAGGTTTACGACCTCCGTGCACGTGAGTTGCCTGATGTCGGACTGATGCGTGTGGTGGATGCCGAGACAGGTTTCGAACAGTATATCGACACGTCGAGCCGCCGCTTGCGTCAGGCTCACGAGCGATACTGGAAGACTTGCCAGCAGCAGTTGCGCGAGACGATGAACAAGAGTAATGTCGATCTCGTATCCATTGCCACCAATGAAGACTACGTGAAGGCATTGCTGATGCTGTTTAAACAAAGAAGCTGATGAAGAGAATCATTATACTTACAGTCTTGATAGCCAGCACGATACTTGCAATAGCTCAAGGCAGTGTTGAGGCAAAGATAGATCCTATTGAGATGCTTATAGGCGAGCAGGCAGAGGTCACTCTGACCGTGCAGGCTGCCGACGATGCTAAGGTGGAGTGGCCTACATACCAGCCACGCCAGCAGTTGGTCCCAGGTGTAGAGGTGCTGAATTTCCATCACCCCACATCCAACACTATGACCTTGACTCTGACATCGTTCGACGGAAAACTGTATGCCCTGCCTCCCTTCGTCGTCAAGATTAACGGAAAAGAGGTGAAGTCTGCCGATCTGGCTCTCAAGGTTGTAGAGATTGAGGTCGATACTACTCAGGTCAACAAGTTCTTCGGACCTAAGGACGTGCAGGACAATCCCTTCCAGTGGAGTGACTGGTCGTCGCCTTTCTGGCTCAGCGTGCTCATGCTCGTGCTTATTGCCCTCGGCTACTATCTCTACCTGCGTCTGCGCGACAACAAGCCTGTCATTGCACATATCAAGATTGTTAAGCGCCTCCTGCCTCACCAGAAGGCTATGAAGGAGATTGAGCAGATTAAGGCCGACAAGATGGTGAGTTCGGAGAATGCCAAGGAATACTACACCAAGCTCACCGACACTTTGCGCAAGTATATTGAGGAGCGATACGGATTCTCGGCAATGGAGATGACGAGTAGTGAGATAATCGAGCGTCTGACATCTACGGGCGACCAGCAGTCGCTCGACGAGTTGCGCCAGTTGTTTACCACTGCCGACCTGGTTAAGTTTGCCAAGTACTCTACGATGATCAACGAGAACGACGCTAATCTGGTCAGCGCCATCGACTTCATTAACCAGACCAAGCTTGAGAATCAGCCCGTTGAGGAGGTTCAGAAGCCCCAACTCTCAGAGGCCGATCAGCGCTCGCAGAAGGAGCGCCGCGTGCTGAAGAGCGTCATCTGGGCTGTCGCCGTCGTATCGGCCGCACTGTTCTGCTACGTAGTATGGAGTGTCTGGCAGTTGATTAATTGATAATTGACAATTGAAAATTGATAATTCATGGAATTTGCCAATAAAGAATATCTGTTGCTGCTCCTGTTGCTGATACCATATATCATCTGGTATCTCATGTACAGGAAGAAAAGCGAGCCTACGATGCGCATGAGCGACACCAACGCTTATCGCTACGCACCCCGCTCATGGAAGGTGACGCTCATGCCACTGCAGCCCCTGTTGCGTATGGCTGTCTTCACCCTGGTGGTGCTGGTGCTTGCTCGTCCGCAGACACAGAACTCATGGAAAAACCAAACGGTAGAGGGTATCGATATCATGCTGGCGATGGACGTATCTACGTCGATGCTGGCCGAAGACCTGAAGCCTAACCGCATAGAAGCTGCCAAACAGGTGGCTGCCGAGTTTATTACCGGTCGTCCCAACGACAACATCGGTCTGAGCATCTTTGCCGGAGAAGCTTTCACTCAGTGTCCTATGACCACCGACCATGCTTCACTGCTCAACCTGCTACAGGGTGTGCGTACCGACATCGCTGCCCGAGGACTCATCGAAGACGGTACGGCAATAGGTATGGGACTGGCCAATGCCGTCAGTCGCCTGAAAGACTCCAAGGCCAAGAGCCGTGTGGTGATCCTGCTTACCGATGGTTCCAACAATCGTGGCGACTTGTCGCCGATGACTGCCGCTGAGATAGCCAAGAGTCTTGGCATCCGCGTATATACCATAGGTGTAGGCACCAACAAGGTCGCACCTTATCCTATGCAGGTTGCTGGTGGCGTGCAGTATGTCAACGTACCGGTAGAGATTGACACCAAGACACTGAGTGATATCGCTGCTGCCACTGACGGAGATTTCTATCGTGCAACAAACAACCGCGAGTTGCAGAACATATACAAAGAGATAGACAAACTTGAGAAGTCGAAACTTAACGTCAAGAAATTCAGCAAGAAGTATGAGGCCTACCAGCCCTTCGCCCTACTTGCAGTCTTGTTGTTGCTGTTGGAAGTACTGCTGAGAATAACAGTATTCCGCAAACTTCCCTAAATGGGACAATTAGTAAATTGAAAGGTGTAAATTATAAATTATAAAACGAGATAGTAAATCGAAAATCGTAAATCATTGAGATGTTTAGATTCGAAGACCCTATATATCTATATTTGTTAGCTGTCATCCCGGTGCTGATGATAGTGCGCTTCCTGATGGTACGCCAGCAGAAGAAGCGCCTGCGCCGCTTTGGCGATCCCGAACTGGTGCGCCAGCTGATGCCAAACGTGTCACGCCTGCGTCCTGCTGTCAAGTTCTGGCTGCTGTTGGGAGCCCTTGCACTGCTTATCGTCATGTTGGCCCGCCCGCAGATGGGAACGAAAATCAGTCATGAGAAACGTACTGGCATCGAGACCATAATCTGTCTTGACATCAGTAATTCTATGTTGGCCGAGGATGTTGCCCCAAGTCGTCTTGACCGCTCAAAGATGATGGTTGAGAACCTTGTCGATCACTTCTCTAACGACAAGATAGGTCTTATCGTGTTTGCCGGCGATGCCTTTGTGCAGCTGCCTATCACGAGCGACTATGTGAGCGCCAAGATGTTCCTCTCGAGCATCGACCCCTCGATGATAGCTACACAGGGCACCGATATCGCTGCTGCAGTAGGTATGGCTTCCCACAGTTTCACCCAACAGCAGGGAGTAGGCAAGGCCATCATTGTGATTACCGATGGTGAAGACCATGAGGGTGGGGCACTCGAAGCTGCAAAAGAAGCAAAGGATAAGGGTATGCGCACCTACGTCCTCGGAGTAGGCTCGCCCAATGGAGCCCCCATCCCTACAGGCAATGGCGACTATCTGAAGGATAATACGGGCCAGACCGTTATGACGGGCCTCAATGAGGATATGTGTCGCCAGATAGCCGATGCAGGAGGTGGCGCCTATATCCATGTAGATAACAACAGCAATGCCCAGGAGCAACTGGATAACGAGCTCGATAAGTTGGCCAAGAAGGAGATATCATCTACCATCTACAGCGACTATGACGAGCAGTTCCAGGCAGTAGGTATTATCGTTTTGCTGCTGCTTATCATCGAGATATGCATACTGGAAATCAAGAACCCGCTGCTGAGGCGCATTTCGCTGTTCAAGCGAAACGATGCCAAAAGACTGCTGATGGTATTTCTCATTTTTCAATTCTCATTTCTCATCTGCGTGGCTCAATCCGACCGTCAACTGGTGCGAAAGGGAAACAAGCAGTTCCGCCTTGGCAACAATGCCGATGCTGAGGTGTCGTATCGCAAGGCAGTGGAGAAGAACCAGCGCAATCCGCAAGCCAACTATAATCTGGGTAATGCCCTTATGCAACAGCGCAAAGACTCATTAGCCATCACTCAGTATGAGAAGGCTGCCAAAATGGAGTCTAATCCCTTGCGCCGTGCTCAGGCCTATCATAATATGGGTGTCGTATGCCAGCAGCACCAGATGTTCAGCGAAGCCATCGAGGCATATAAGGAGGCTTTGCGAAACAATCCTTCCGACGACGAGACTCGCTACAATCTTGAACTCTGTAAGCGCCAGCTGAAGAATAACGACAACAAGGACAACAAAGACAATAAAGACAATAAGAAGAAAGACCAGCAGGATAAGCAGAATCAGCAGAAGCAAGAGCAGAAGAAGGACGAGCAGAAGCAAGACCAGCAAGACAAACAGCAGATGAGCAAGGAGAATGCCGAGCAGTTGCTGAATGCTGCCATGCAGGAAGAAAAGAATACCCAGGAGCGTATGAAGAAGGCTCAGCAGAAACCTCAGAAGCGTCGTCTGGAGAAGAATTGGTGATAAATAATAAAAAGGTAAATAAGCGAGATAATGAGAGTCAATATATACCATAAGGTACAAGGGTGGGTAAAATGGTTTTTACCTTTTTACCTTTTTGCCTTTTTGCCTTTATCAATGCTGGCGCAGCAGCTTACCGGCCGTGCTCCCGGACAAGTTGCCGTTGGCGAGCAGTTCCGATTGAGCTACACCGTCAATACACAAGACGCTAAGGGATTCCGTGCCGGTGATATCCCCGATGGCTTCGATGTGCTGATGGGACCTTCTACGTCAACTCAGTCGAGTTATCAGATGGTCAATGGTCACATGTCGAGTTCGTCGAGCATTACCTATACGTATATCCTCTCGGCTAATAAGAATGGTTCTTTCACCATTCCTGCTGCCCATGTTACCGTAGGCGGCAAGACCATATCTTCCAACGAATTACATATTAAGGTTTCAGGACAGGCTCAGAGTGGTCAGCAGGGCAGTCGCCAGCAGCAACAGAGTGGCAACGGCGAAGTGCGTGCTGCAGGCTCGGCCATCTCTGGCAGCGACTTGTTTATCAAGGTCACCGCCTCTAAGCAGCATGTACGTGAGCAGGAACCCATCTTGTTGACATATAAAGTGTACACCCTGGTGGGACTTACCCAGCTCAACGGTAAGATGGCCGACCTGAAGAGTTTCTACACCCGCGAGGTGCCCCTGCCTCAGGAGAAACAGTTCCATATTGAGACGCTCAACGGCAAGCCCTACCGTACCGTCACATGGCAGCAGTACGTCATGTTCCCCCAGGCTACCGGCAAGCTCGAAGTTCCCAGCATCACCTATGAGGGTATCGTGGTGCAGCAGAACCGCAACGTCGATCCCTTCGAGGCATTCTTCAATGGTGGTTCCGGCTATGTGGAGGTAAAGAAGCAGATTAAGGCTCCCGGCATCAGCATCCAGGTTGACCCGCTTCCTCAGCGTCCTGCCAATTTCTCTGGTGGTGTGGGCAAGTATAGTATCTCTGCCTCGCTCGACAAGAGTGATGTAAAAGCCAACGACCCCATTAAGCTGCGTGTGGTAGTTAGTGGTGTGGGCAATATGAAACTGCTCAAGCAGCCTGAGGTGCAGTTCCCCAAGGATTTCGACCATTATGATGCAAAGGTCACCGACAAGACTAAGTTGACCACTCAGGGCCTTGAGGGCAGCATCATCTACGATTTCCTGGCTGTGCCGCGCCATCAGGGCACCTTTGAGATTCCCGCCATTGAATATACATATTTCGATACCAAGGCCAATCAGTATAAGACCGTTCGCACTGAGTCGTTCAAGCTCAATGTTGCCAAGGGTAGCGGATCCAGCGCTTCGGCATATACCAGTCAGGAGGATGTCCGACAGCTGAATAGCGATATCCACTATATCAAGACTGGCGACACCCGCCAGCATGCCGTAGGCGACTTCTTCTTCGGCTCTACCGAGTATTGGGTGTCACTGGCTGTGCTGTTCTTCGGCTTCGTGTCTCTGTTTGTCATCTTCCGTCAGCGAGCCATCGATAATGCCAATGTTGTCAAACAGCGTGCCGGCAAAGCCAACAAGGTGGCCACCAAGCGACTGAAGAAGGCTGCCAAGTTGATGGCAGGAGGCAAACAAGGTGAGTTCTACGACGAGGTGCTTCGTGCTCTTTGGGGCTATGTGGGCGACAAGCTCAACATGCCTGTTGAGCAGTTGTCGCGTGAGAATATCAGTCAGCAGCTCAGCGCACACAACGTATCCGAAGAGACTGTCAACCAGTTTATCGGTGCTCTCGACGAGTGTGAGTTTGCCCGTTATGCTCCCGGTGATGCAACAGGTAATATGAATAAGGTATATGATTCCGCAATGACAGCCATTACCAATATCGCTACAACGATGAAGAAAACTAAGAATACCAGTTCGGCAAACCATGTCGGTATGCTGCTCTTGCTTCTGCTCTTGCCACTGACAGCCCATGCCAATGTCACCAAGGCCGAGGCCGACAGCGCTTATGCCAAGGAACAATACCAGCAGGCTGCCATGGAATACGAGGCTCTGCTGAAGAATGGAGTAAGTGCCGAGTTATACTATAATCTCGGCAACGCCTATTATCGCATGGACAATATTACCAAGGCCGTAATCGCCTACGAAAGGGCTTTGCTGTTGTCGCCAGGCGATAAGGATATCCGTTTCAACCTGCAGATGGCCCGCTCGAAGACTATCGACAAGATTACTCCTGAGTCGGAGATGTTCTTCGTCACATGGTATCGCTCATTGGTATCACTGCAGAGCGTTGATGCTTGGGCCCGTCTGGCACTGATAGCACTTGTCGCTACTATCGTGCTGGCACTGGTGTATCTCTTCTCAGACCGCATCTGGCTGCGCAAGGTGGGATTCTTCGGTGGCATTCTGCTGCTGTTCATATTCCTTGCCAGCAATCTGCTTGCATGGCAACAGAAGCGTGGCCTCGACCATCGTACCGGAGCTGTCGTCATCAGTTCTGCCGTCAGCGTAAAGAGCACTCCCTCGAAAAACGGTACCGACCTCTTCATACTCCATGAGGGCACTAAAGTCACTATCACCGATTCTACCATGAAGGAGTGGCGCCAAGTGCGTGTTGCCGACGGTAAGGAAGGCTGGCTCGAAACAAAGGAGATTGAGGTGATTTAAAGGTTAAAGGTTAAAGATTAAAGGTTAAAGGTTAAAGGTTAAACTTCAATTCTTCAATTTTTCAATTTTTCACCGATGGAAGAACTGATACAATATGACAAGCAATTGCTGCTGATGCTGAATGGCAGCGACTCGACGTTCCTCGATAGCGTCATTATGACACTAACCACGGCACAGACGTGGATACCGCTCTATCTGGCACTGTTCTATGTGGTATGGAAGACTAACAGAACGGCACGCGAGATATTCTTTGTGCTGGCTGCTGCCGGACTTTGTGTACTGTTGGCAGGCACCATCGACGACACGATAGTAAAACCGCTTGTGGCCAGATGGCGTCCCACACACGACCCTGAGATAGGCTCTCTCATCGATACCGTCGATGGATACAGAGGCGGACGATATGGCTTTTTCTCTGCCCATGCCAGCAACACCTTTTCTATTGCCATCTTCTTCTCGCTGCTGATGCGCCATAGGCTGTTCGTTTGCTTCATGGTATGCTGGTCGCTCGTCAACTGCTACACGCGACTCTATCTTGGTGTCCACTATCCAGGCGACATAACCGTAGGACTGATATGGGGTGGATTCGTTGGCTGGCTCGTATATCGGATATACTGCCGTGTCACCATCCCGGCCAAATACTCTTATCGCGACTGCCTGGTTCCAGTCATTGTTCTCTGTCTGCTCTTACTCTACGCCCTTGTGCGTGCAACTATTACTACCCTGTTATGATTTCTGCAGCATTATTCCGTCGTACGGAACTGTTGCTGGGTGGTGAGGCAATGGACAGTATCACCCGTAACACACTGTCCGTCTGATGAGATAGGCGCCAGGCGGCAACACCTCCTCCGCCTGGCTCCTGAGCTATGGTTAAGGCTATGCGTTCGTCGAAAGCACCGCAGAACAAGGTTCGCCGATTTACTGGTAGGAATTTGCATATTTTACAACTTTGTAGTATCTTTGCAGCGACTAAAACCATGATAATATGATCGACAAGGAAACACGCGAACGCATAATTGCTCTCGTTCATCAGGAGGTGGTACCTGCCATAGGCTGTACGGAACCCATGGCCGTAGCTCTGTGTACTGCAAAGGCAACAGAACAGCTTGGCTGTAGGCCCGAGAAGATAGAGGCCCGACTGAGCGCCAATATCCTGAAGAATGCCATGGGTGTGGGCATCCCTGGTACGGGTATGATAGGTCTTCCTATCGCCATTGCCCTCGGTGCCCTGATAGGCAAGAGTGAGTATCAGTTGGAGGTGCTGAAGGATCTTACTGCCGAGGCATTGCAGGCTGGCAAGCAGTATGTTAGCGAGAAGCGTATCAGCATTCTGCTCAAGGAAGGAGTCTGCGACAAATTATATATCGAGGTGACATGCCAGGCTGGCGACAAGCAGGAAACCGCCGTCATTGCCGGAAGCCATACCCACTTCGTCTCGGGCGATGCGAGTTATTCGAGAACCGCTGCCCGTGCCGCCGACGCCGACGAGATAGCACTCAACATGCGGTTGGTGTACGACTTTTCCACCACGGCTCCCCTCGACGAGATAAGATTTATAGAGGAGGCGCGTACATATAATATGAATGCCGCCCGCGAGGCACTCAAGGGTAACTACGGCCACAACCTTGGTAAGACTATCGACCGTCCGCTGTCGAAGGGTATCTTCGGCAATTCCATCTTCTGCCATATCATCTCGCGCACCGCTTCGGCCTGCGATGCCCGTATGGGTGGAGCTATGATTCCCGTGATGTCGAACTCTGGCAGCGGAAATCAGGGAATTTGTGCCACAAACCCCGTGTGCGTCTATGCCAAGGAAAACGAGAATACTGAGGAGGAACTGTTGCGGGCTCTCATGCTCTCGCACCTTACGGCCATATATATCAAGCAGAGCCTCGGCAAACTGTCGGCTCTCTGTGGCTGTGTGGTAGCATCGATAGGCAGCAGTTGCGGCATCACCTACCTGATGGGTGGCGACTACAACCATATTTGTTTTGCCGTCAAGAACATGATAGCCAATCTCACTGGCATGATCTGCGACGGTGCCAAGCCGTCGTGCTCGCTGAAGATTACGAGTGGTGTGTCAACGGCGCTGCTCTCTGCACTGCTGTCGATGGAAGGCAAGTGTGTAACCTCTGAGGAGGGCATAGTGGATGACTGCGTTGACAAGAGCATCCGCAATCTCACCAGTATCGGTGCCGAAGCCATGTGTGCCACTGACGAGATGGTACTTAATATCATGACCAGCAAGGGCTGTTAGGGTGTAGCGATGAAATGGAGCTTCCTGGATGTCGGGTAGGGGATAAGTTTGCATGAAAAAAAAATAAAGCGATGACCCTCACAGGCAATCGCTTCATATCTTCAATAGGTATTAGTCCTTTTAAGGTAAAAAGATTGTTTTCAGGATAACGACGCAAAAGTACAAAAATTTTTGTTAATCTACAAACTTTTTAGGGATTAATTTCAAAAAAAACGCTGTGTTCCCACACAGCGCAAATTTTTTGCTAACATTTTATTAAAAAAACTGTGCAAACGATTATCCATCGATAAAAAGGGTGTTATTGCGCCAATAATTAAGTGTTGTTAATTATTTTGCAAAAATGTAATTATTCTGATACAAATTAGTACCTTTGCATGTTGTCAGCTGATAGTATAATTCTTAACATTTTAGCGATCGTGAAAAGGCACGACCATTTTATTTAAGAACTATGGAAGCCTCGCGAGTGTAAAGGATACGTTTCCGGAGTTTGCTTATCAATTAAAAAACTATGAAAAAAGTAGTTTTCACAGCCGACACACCGCTGTCGGCACTGTTTCGCCGCACGTTCCACGACGACTTGCGGCAAGTCATTAACTCCTGGCGTCCCTTTTTGCAGGACTGTCCGCCCGATGTTGACGCCCTCGACATGAGCCGTTTCATCTTCGACCACCGGCGCATCTCCTCCAGGGGGGTGTATGCTCAGCTCATCGCTCTGATGAATCGTGGTGCCCTGCGCCCGCCGATGCGTACGCTGGCCGACTACCTGTTCTACCACAGCAATCTCAGCCGCTCGGCCGAGACGCTCTATCAGATGTTATGGCGCACCCGGCGTGACTGTAAGTTGAGGGATGACTCGTAAAAAAAGAGGTAGATTAATCTACCAACTGAGCCTGGAAACACTTGTTCCCAGGCTCAGTTTGTTGTATCTTTGCACAGTCGTAAGACATAACTTTTTTAATCTTAAAACAATCATTATTATGGACCTTAGTATCATTCAAAAGTTATTATCCGAGGGGGGGTGTTTTGACACCCCCCCAACTTTCACGAAAAAAGTACTATCTTGTTTTAAAAATATTAACAATCCGAGTTGTCAATGAAAAAAATGGACCTTTCAGAACGCTTTACCGAGCACTTCGCACTGCCGGAATTCCTGCGTTCGGCAACTGCCGACGCACTGGGAATCCCCAACGTGCCGCTGAAGTGCCACATTATGAGGCTCCGCAACCTCGCCGTGCGCTGCCTGGAACCCACGCGCCAGCGCTTCCGCATGCCGTTGCTGGTGACCAGCGGATACCGCTGCAAGCTGTTAAATGAGCGTGTGGGCGGTGCCCCGTCGTCGCAGCACCTCACTGGCGAGGCTGCCGACGTGCAGGTGCCGCGCCGACACTGGCCATTCTCCGTGACCACCGAAGAGCAGATGGCACGCATCCTCTTCGACTGGATGAAGGACGATCTGGAGACGTACGACCAGCTCATCCTCGAACACAACAGCACGCGTACCTCGTGGTGGGTGCACGTGTCGTGCCGCATCGATACGAGAAAGAACCGCCGACAGGCATTTATGTTGACAAAACGATGATAGCAAGTGTGAAACTGGAACTGTGGTATCTGGAGTCTGCCGAGATGGTCCGACTTCAGGAAGAAGAGCCTCTGAGGGGGCTCGGTGCCGTCGTGTGCCTGCTGGTCTATCTGCGCCGTCAGCATAAAGCTGTCGGTTGCCGCCAGTCCATGCAAAAGGTGGCGCGTGAGTATAGGTGTGACACTGATTGGCTGTGGCATGTCGTCTGCGACTTCGGACTATTTACTGTTGCTGCCGACGGCTCGTTCTACAGTCCTTACCTGCGGCAGACGCTTGGCATGACTGCCAATCCTGGCGACCATCCCTCGCGTACGCACAAGCGCAAGCGCGCGCCCTATAGTGAAGATAGTAAAGATAGTAACGATAGTGAGAATAGAAAAAAAACACCCGCATCCTGCGTGTGCCTGCAAGGCACGCAGGAGACGGCTGACGATGCCGCCCCCTCGCCCCCTCCGACATACCTGGGATACGACCGCTGGGTTGACGGCTGCCGCTACGGATTCCGTGGCGAACCGGTGCCCGACAATGCTCCGGAGCAGGTCAGTCAAGACACGCGGTGGTCGTGGACGACGGGGCGCTGGATACCGCGCGCTCAGTGGCATGTGATACGTGAAAAGAAAGCTTACGAACGAATAACACAACAGCGATGGCAGACAATGGGAAATGGACGGTCGTGAATCCCGCGACGGTCAAGGGTGCGAAGAAGAGCCAAGACGGCAAGTACCTGCGTTTTGCGTGTCCCCTCTGTGGCAGCAAGCAGGGCCATGAGCGCAGGCGCGACGGCTGTCTCAACCTTGAGACGGGCTACGGACATTGCTTCTCGGGGTCGTGCGGCGCTCTGTTCGTCAGCGAGGAGCGCCAGCGTCGCAACGACGAGCAGCGCGAGCAGCAGCGTGCCGAGTGGCGTCAGCAGCATGCACGGCAGGCGAAGAAGGCGACGGTATATTACGATCAGGTGGATATGAGCCGCATCTCCACGGGCGACTATCCTATGGCCGTCACGTCGTATCTCAAGCAGCGCGGCATATCGCCCGAAACGGCACACGACGCTCATGTGTGCTACACCACGCGCAAGAGTCAGGCCAAGGGTACCGAGGGACAGGACGTGCTCTTCCTGGCATTCCTCTTCATCGAGGAGGGCGAGGTCCGCAACGTGCAGTATAAGTCGCTGCGCAAGGAGTTCCAGTTCGAGGCGGGGTGCAAGGTTATCCCCTGGAACATCACGGCGGCTCTGGGTGCCGAGACGGTCATCGTCACCGAGGGCATGATGGACGCACTGGCACTCATGGAATGCGGCTATCCCAACGTCATCTCGGTGCCTAACGGTGCCGGTACCGACCTCAGCGTCTTCGACGAGTTCATCGACTTTGAACTGAAAGGTGTCAAGACGCTCATCTTCGCAGGCGACATGGACAAGGCCGGCATCAAGCTGCGCGAGCAGTTCATCCGTAAGTTCCAGCAGTTCGACGTGCGCATAGTGGAGTGGGTGTTCCATTCCGAGGCCGACGGCGACATGCTCTGCAAGGATGCCAACGACATGCTCATCAAGGGCGGACAGGATGCCGTCAGGTGGTGCATGGAGCACTCACAGGAACCGCCTATGGACGGCATACTGCGACTGTCGGACTGCGAGGCACTGCTCGACGAATATTATCACAACGGACTGCCCGAGGGTAAGACCGTCAACATCTACGGCATCGACCACCTCATGCACTTCGAGCTGGGGCGCTTCATACCCTTCACGGGACTGCCGGGATCGGGCAAATCCACCTTCGTCGATAACATCATGGTACGCCTGTGCTGCCAGTATGGCTGGCGCGCGGCAGTGTTCTCGCCCGAGAAATGGCCGCAGGCACGCCACTACAGCGAGTACATCGCCCTCATCACGGGCAAGCGGGCCTTCAAGTCGTCGCTGCAAAAGCCTGGCTATGAGCGTGCTAAGCGCTATCTCGAAGACCGCATCATACATATCGAGAGCACGCATCGCAACACCATCTGGAATATCCTGCGTCGCGCACGGTGGCTGGTCACCCACTACGGTGTCCGACAGGTGGTCATCGACCCCTTCAACTACATCCTTCTCGAAGGACAGCGCGGCGAGATAGAGTCAACAGTCATCTCGCGTGTAGTACAGCAGTGCGTCGATTTTGCCCACGAGATGAACGTGCTGGTGATGCTCGTGGCGCACCCCAAGAAACTCAGCAACGACGGCTCGCAGAAGCGTATCACGCTGGCCGACATCTATGGCTCCATGGCATTCTACAATCAGGCCGACATCGGCGTGGTGCTCTACAGCGACACGGTGACGTGGACTGCTCCCAACAGGACCATGCAGCACATGCGGGCCACATGGGTTGATGTGCAGAAGATGCGCTGGAAGGAACTCGGTCAGCTGGGGCGCCGTCCGGTAGTGCTCTGTCCGCAGAACAACCGCTTCTACGGTTGCCGCGAGGTGTCGCAGAATCCCCTGATGTACGAGCCCCTTCCATTCGACGACATCGACTGGCTCTCTGGCGATGGCGAACAGACCGAGATCGACTGGAACGCGGGTGACAGCGAGCAGTCCGAGATTGACCGCCTCTCTGGCAACGTCGAGCAGTCATCAGCCGAATGGCACGATGGCGATCCCTTCTAGTGTGGATACAATTCTTTCTAATTGTTCCTGTCTTTATTAATTCTTTCTAATTGTTTCTAATTGTTTTCCTAAAAACGAACCTTATGACAACAATGATGCAATGTATGAAGTGCGGGCAGATGCTGCCCCGAAGCAAATTAGAACGCATGCGTACCGGTACTTATCGCCGTGTCTGCAACCACTGCAAGTGGCTTTACTACGTCAAGCCCAGTCGTGATCGCCGCATTCTTCGCGACCTCGAACAAAACAGGCTTAATCACCCCGCAAAACAGCCTGATTCACCTTGTAAAACAGGCTGATTTACCTTGTAAAACAGCCTTTATTGCATGGTAAAACAGCCTTTATTGCATGGTAAAACAGCCTTCTTTGTGGCCGATACTCTTAAAAGATATTAAAACTTCATAGGGTGTCCTGACTTTTGGGACACCCCTTGTTGTATATTTGCATCATGATTCGTAATTTAAACTTAAAGCATGCAATTATGGAAAAAATAGTAGATCTCACAATGACAAGATTGTTTCAGTTGGCAGAGTATGTCTGCTGTAAGTGCTTACTCGATAAGGGCGAGCACACAGCATCGCAGTCACGGCCAGCTGCTCCTACCATTCGATTCTCGAATGACGACAAAATGGTGGAGGGTGATCTGTTTCAATAGGCTTATTGTACCTTTTTCGATGTGTCTTTGCATTTGGGGCTCAGGCCCAACTATCTTTTTCCCCTCCTTAGCTACGAGCTTTGCTCGCTCATACCTTTAGGTGTGAGAAAGGAGGGGTAACAACTATCTTTTTCCCTCCTTAAAAGGAGGGGTTAGGGGTGGTTGATAAGTGCCCACTTCAGACTCCTTTTCCCTGATCCTTTTTCTGATAATAGCTTTTTTTTTGAAGATTTTTCAATAAAAGAGTCGTTTTTCCATCACTTTTTCGTATCTTTGCAACAAGTATCGCCGATGTGCCGTAAACGGTGTAGCTAAGGCTGATTCCCTGAGTGCAGGGTGGTGGTATGATTTTCGTTGGTTAATTATAGCGCAAGTGCTATATTCGATGATGTCCCTGAACCTAGCAAATTCAATATGACATTATGCACGAATAAGTACCAGCGCCTACGCGATAGCGTGGGCTGGGCTTATCTGCATGAATGGGGTTTTGCTAGGACCTTGGGACATCGGTAAGAGCGGTTCACGCTTCTTTCGTGTCCTAAGGTTCTTAGTTGAGAACCCATTATCATCCGAATAGATAGTCCTTTCGCTCCTGAAACTATAGCGTAGATATGGCAGACATACCTATTTCCTCTCATTTCTTTACCAATAGGGATGGGAACACATTAATGAAAGAGTTTGAGGGCATTCTTCTGAACAACCCTCAAGTGAAAAACCTTGATGCCGTTGTGGGCTTTCTTCGGGCATCAGGCTATTTTTCCTTACGCCCATTTCTTGACGGTATCAACAAAGTGCGCATCCTGATTGGTATCGATGTAGATAAGTACATCGCCCGTGCCCACCAGAAAGGTGAACTCTTCTTTGGTGCAGAAGAGGAAGTAAAGGAAGAATGCCTGAGACTATTGAAAGATGACATCGAACAGTCTCACTATACCAAGAAGGTTGAGGACGGTATGCTCCAGATGGTGCAGGACTTGATTGATGGCAAACTGGAACTACGTGCCCATCCCTCCAAGAAGATTCATGCTAAAATCTACATTCTTTACCCAGACAATTACAACCAGCATTGCTTTGGTGCTGCCATTACTGGCAGCAGCAATCTGAGCGGCAACGGCCTGGGCATCACAGAAGAGCGCCAATATGAGTTCAATGTCAAACTGACGCAGTATGATGATGTGCAATTTGCCAAAAACGAGTTTGAACTGTTGTGGGAAGAGGCCAAGAATGTTCCCATCAATGCTGAGGACTATCAGGCCACACTTGACAAGACCTACCTGAAGGGCGATGTCACCCCCTACGAGCTTTACATCAAGATGCTGATGGAATACTTCAGCGACCGCGTGCTGGCTATCGACCAAGACGACCCCTTCGATATGCCAGAGGGTTATAGCAAGTTTGACTATCAGGCAGATGCCGTAGTCGAGGGCTATCAGAAACTGATACGCTACGATGGTTTCTTCCTTGCTGATGTGGTGGGTCTCGGCAAGACAGTTATCGCCACGATGATTGCCAAGAAGTTCCTGATTGAGAACGGCCCTGAACATACAAAGATTTTGGTGGTCTATCCGCCTGCCGTAGAACAGAACTGGAAGACGACCTTCAAGGATTTTGGTTTGGATAAGTATGCCCGATTTGTAAGTAATGGTAGTCTTGCAAAAGTGCTCGACGAAGACAATTATGACTACTGGAATGCCGATGAATACGATTTGGTGCTGGTCGACGAGGCCCACAAGTTCCGTAACCATACGACTGGCGCTTTCCAGCAACTACAGGAAATCTGTAAGATGCCTCGTGTGGAAACGGGCTATATTCCTGGTTACAAGAAAAAGGTGATGCTGATTTCAGCAACACCTATGAACAATACGCCAGCGGACATCTACTACCAGATACTGATGTTCCAAGATCCGCGTCATTGCACTATCGATGGTGTTCCCAACCTGACGGCCTTCTTCTCGCCTTTGGTGGTGGAGTTCCGTAAGTTTCGCAAGCAGGAGAACTTCGACCTGAAGGAGTTTAAAAAGCTGGCCGAGAAGGTTCGCGACAGAGTGATTAAGCCTCTGACTGTTCGCCGTACAAGAACGGATATCGAGAACATTGCGCGCTATAACAAGGACGTCAACGGATTCCCCAAGGTTGACAAGCCCATCAAGAAAGAGTACGAGTTGAACGACCACTTGGCCAATCTGTTTGAGAAGGCTATGCATGTGCTCGACAAAGAGCTGACCTACGCCCGCTATCAGGCCATCGCCTATCTGAAGCCCGATGCTGCACCAGGTCTCTACGACAATGCGGAGGTTATCAGCCGCAGTTTGGCAGGCATCCGCAAAAACGGATTGGTAAAACGTCTGGAGAGTAGTTTTTACGCCTTCTGCAAATCTCTGAAAGCCTTCCGTCAGGCCAACGAAAATATGATAGACATGTGGGAGAACGACAAGATATTCATCGCTCCCGACTTGGATATCAATGCGCTGATAGAGGCTGGCTACAGCGAGGAGGAGATTGAGCAGAAGATGAACGAGAAGGCTGAGGTGAATCCCAAGAATGCCTCTTTCCAACGAAAAGACTTCGACGAGCAATACATCGAACAGCTGAGGCACGACCAGGCATTGCTCGACGATATGTGGTTAGAGTGGGAATACATCGACGACGATGATGACTCGAAGTTTGCCAAGTTCGAAGACCTGTTGAAGCATGAACTATTCAAGAAAGAGCGCAACCCAGAAGGAAAGATTGTGGTATTCTCCGAATCCGTTGATACTGTAGAATATCTACAACGCCGCATTAATCGCCAAGATGTATTGGTGATTTCTTCCCAGAACCGTAGTCAGTTATTCAAGACCATCCGCGAGAATTTCGATGCCAACTGGAAACAGCGGAAGGACGAATATAACATCATCCTCACTACAGACGTATTGGCTGAGGGTGTCAACCTGCATCGCTCGAACATCATCATCAACTACGATACTCCTTGGAATGCCACCCGCCTGATGCAGCGCATAGGTCGTGTGAATCGTATCGGCTCTAAGGCAGGCATCATCTACAACTATGTGTTCTATCCGTCG
The DNA here is from genome assembly GCA_946186115.1 of uncultured Prevotella sp. Taxonomy (GTDB): domain Bacteria; phylum Bacteroidota; class Bacteroidia; order Bacteroidales; family Bacteroidaceae; genus Prevotella. Next base: position 43,273 of record CAMHLV010000020.1, read on the forward strand.
CGACAAGG
>CAMHLV010000021.1 GCA_946186115.1 uncultured Prevotella sp.
ACGCCGTTGGCAAAGCCGCCAAGGATGTCTGCCAGTATTTCTATGACGACGTGACAAAGGTTCAGGTCAACCTGGGATGGGAACAGGAGTACTTCCTCGTTGACGAAGGTCTCTACTCTGCCCGCCCCGACCTGCTGATGACAGGTCGCACGCTGATGGGTCACGAGAGTGCCAAGAACCAGCAGATGGACGACCACTACTTCGGCACCATCCCCGACCGCGTTCAGGCCTTCATGAAGGATTTGGAGATTCAGGCCTTAGAGCTGGCCATCCCCGTCAAGACGCGCCACAACGAGGTGGCTCCCAACCAGTTTGAACTGGCACCCATCTACGAGGAGTGCAACCTGGCCGTCGACCACAACATGCTGCTGATGTCGCTGATGAAGCGTGTAGCCCGCAACCACGGTTTCCGCGTGCTGCTGCACGAAAAGCCCTTTGACGGCATCAACGGCTCAGGTAAGCACCAGAACTGGAGTCTGACTGCCGACAACGGCGTGCTGCTGCATGCCCCTGGCAAGACGCTGGAGGAGAACCTGCGCTTCGTGACCTTCATCGTGGAGACGCTGATGGCGGTGTACAAGCACAACGGTCTGCTGAAGGCCTCTATCATGAGTGCCACCAACGCCCACCGACTGGGCGGCAACGAGGCTCCGCCTGCCATCATCTCGTCATTTCTCGGCACACAACTGACAGAACTGCTGAACCATATCGAGCAGAGCGACAGGAACGAGGTATTCAACCTGAAGGGCAAGCAGGGTATGGAGATTGACATTCCGCAGATTCCCGACCTCATCGTCGACAATACCGACCGCAACCGCACGTCACCATTCGCCTTCACGGGCAACCGCTTTGAGTTCCGCGCCCCGGGCAGCAGCGTCAACTGCGCCTCGGCCATGATTTCGCTGAATGCAGCGATGGCAGAAGCCCTGAACAGTTTCAAGGAGCGCGTTGACAAGAAGATTGCAGAATACTCACAGTATCCGGAATTCGCCGCAGGCTCCGGACATACCGCTAAGTTCCATGCCATCCTCGACGTGCTGCGCGACGACATCAAGACCTGCAAACCCGTCCGCTTTGACGGCAACGGCTACAGTGAAGCATGGGTGAAGGAGGCTGAGAAAAGAGGACTGGACGTTGAGAAGTCGTGCCCCGTTATCTTCGAGCACTACCTCGACGAGTCTTCCGTACAGATGTTCGAGAGCACCAAGGTCATGAACCGCAAGGAGCTGGAGGCCCGCAACGAGGTGAAGTGGGAGACTTATGTGAAGACTGTACAGATAGAAGCCCGCGTGCTGGGCGATCTGGCCATGAACCATATCATCCCTGTTGCCACCCACTACCAGTCGCAACTCATCAAGAATGTGCAGGGCATGAAGGATGTCTTCACTGCCGACAAGGCCAAGCGTCTCTCAGCCCGCAACCTGAAGCTCATCGAGGAGATTGCCGAGCGCACGGAAAAGATAGAGATTCTCGTTGACGAGCTCACCGATGCCCGTCGTGTTGCCAACCGCATCGAGAATATCCATGAGCGTGCCATCCAGTATCACGACACAGTATGTCCTAAGATGGAGGCTATCCGCTATGAGATAGACAAGTTGGAACTGATAGTAGAAGACGGTCTGTGGACACTGCCCAAATATCGCGAACTGCTGTTTATCAGGTAAAAGAGATTACTTCTCAAAGTGCTGATAGTCTTTCAGCGAGCGCCAATTGCCTCCCCAGCGGAATCCGTGCTGCAGGAAGAGGCGATAGCAGAGGTCGTCTTTAGTAATTTTATATTTGTACGCACGCGAACGATTAACATACTGTCGTCCGGCAGAAGGCTGAACCAGCAGTGTGCCATCCTTGCGGTGGCGCACACAGGGATTATATAGAGGATTGATGTCGATAGCCAGCCCCTGGGCATGCTTAGAGAGTTTCTTGCTGCCTGCTACAGCACGGTAGCAATAGCATGAGGTATTGTTGGCAGTCATAGATGTCTCATCATCGTCGCCATATTCCGATATGGGACGTATGCGCTCTATGGGATAGCGCTGTCGGTAGAGTTCAGCGAAGATATCGCGCAAGTCGGCAGAAATAGCCTTATTGCAGACGATGATGCCATCGTGAGTAACACCCTGTCCGTCGATATGCTTCACATGGAGCGTGTCGAGCAACACCCCGGCAGGCTGTGCCATCAGTGGCATAACGCCTGGAAACAAACAGCAGAGACAGACAATAATCCAACGTAAACGCTTCATCATAACCTTAAAACTAAAAACTAAAAACTAAAAACTTCAAAACTCCAACAACTCCTCCGGCCTGTTTATCAGCGTTGTAGCCCCATGCTGCAGCAAGAATTCTCGATCGCGGAATCCCCACAGCACACTGATACATGGCAGTCCTGAATTGCGTGCCGTCAGCAGGTCAACATCGCTGTCGCCAACATACACGGCAGAGGGGTCAGTGTTCAGTTTTGAGGGGTCAGTGTTCAGTTGGCGGAGCGCTTCGAACACCGTGTCTGGAGCAGGTTTCTTGCGTATTCCTTCAGCCTCGTGCTCACCTATGGCCACCTCTATCTCTGGGAAGAAATGCCTTATCAGTTCTTGTGTGGCAGCCATCATCTTGTTGCTTACAACAGCCAGTTGACAGCCTCGTGCCTTCAGTTCGTGCAACACCTCGGTGATACCATCGTATGGCCGTGTGGTATCCAGCGAGTGCATCATATAGTGCTGTCGGAAGTCGGCAAAGCACTCCTCAAACTCGGCGTTGGCAGCACCATCGGGCACAGCCCTTTCCATCAGCAGGCGCACCCCATTGCCCACAAAGCGCCGTATATCGTCGATAGAGTGCTGTGGCATGCCATGCTGTTGCAGGGCATAGTTCACCGAGTTGGCCAAGTCCTGCAGGGTGTCCAGCAGAGTCCCGTCTAAATCAAAAACAAAAGTGTTATAATGCATAATGCATAATTCATAATGCATAATTATTAGCGTTTGGAACGCTTAATCATCGTGCGTAACTTATTATTATATTTTTCGGCCTTTATCAGTTCCTCAATGGTGATGTGCATGCGGTACTGCCAGCGATTGTATGGGTCGCTGGGCGAGTTGATGCGCTCATCCTGCGGATTCTTGCGTCGCAGTTCACTATCCATTGCCAGCCAGTCTTGCAGTTGCATTATGCAGAGCATCGACGGACAGTAGAGGTGGCGTGCCAGAATCTCTTCGGCCAGATGGGCAGGAAGCTGTTCGGGAGCCCTACCCTCTTTCTGCAGCATAGTGACGTAGAAGCGCTGTCGGCGCTCTGCACTCTCCTGCCACCACAGTCGCAACGGAGCCATATCGTGAGTACTTATGGTACATACGCTGCGTATGGGATTGCCGTCGAGATGAGTGAATTCGAATCCCTGCTGTTTGGGCATCTGCTGTATCTCGAGGGTGAGAATCCTCAACTGGTCGAGCACTGGCTCCACGCAGTCGGGCAGCATTCCCAGGTCTTCGGCACATACCAGCATGCGGCATCCGCTGAGCACAGCAGTCAGTCGCTGCATGGCCTTCTGTCCCCAGAAGAATGTGTGGCGCTGATAGTAGTAGTTGTTATACAGTCGGGTGAAGGCATCCTTCTCTTCTGCCGACAGGGCATCGTAGATAGGTTCGTGTATCACGTTGATACGCGGATGATACATATCCTCCTGATTGGGGTCGGCCACGAAGAGCACGTTGGTGAGCAGTCGCATCAGTCCGTCGCGTATCCACAAGCTGTTTTCGTCGCGTCTTTCGGCAAAGGCAGAAGCCACCTTACGCTGAGTGTCGTACTCCTGTCGAAGGTCGTAGAGTCCGTAAGCCTTACGTACCAAGCAGTTGTCGCGCACATACTGGGCATGAATGCCGAAGGTGCGCTCTATCAGTCTGTCGTTGATAAAGGGTTTGGTAAACAGTTCCTTGCGGAAAGGCAGTCCGAAATACTCTATCTCGCCTACTGTCAGCGGCAGCGATGGCGAGAAATGTCCCAGCACTGCATCCAATGCATCGTAGGGAATCTCCCAGATGCGGAAGAATCCCAGCACATGGTCTATGCGCAGTGCATCGAAATACTGTTGCATGTGCTCCAACCGCTGCCTCAACCACTTCACCAGGCCCATCCCGTTAATCGGGTTCGAGGTTTCGCTTTTCGCTTTTCGCTTTTCGTTATCGTTATCGTTGACGTTAACGTTATCGTCCCACCGATAGGTGGGGAATCCCCAGTTCTGACCTTTCTGAGAGAATCCGTCGGGGGGAGCACCCGCCTGAGAGTTCATGTTGAAGAGTTCCGGATGGCAGCGAGTCTCCACGCTGTCGCGGTTTACACCTATTGGCAGGTCGCCCATCAGCACCACTCCCTTCTCCCGGGCATAGTCGGCAGCCTCCTTCAACTGGCTGTGCAGCAGGTATTGTACAAAATAGACAAAGTGGGCCTGTGGGGCTTCCGCGTATGCCTTCAACCACCACTCATTCTTGCTGACAAAGTCCTTGAAGTCCTTCGATGCCATCACACCTTTACCCTGTTCGGCAAAGAGTTCGTTGAGGTATTCGTTCTTCACCCGATCCACAGCCTCGTAGTCGCTATACGGAAGTGCGTTCAGTTCCTGACGGCGGCGCTGAAACTGCGTCATCCTGGCTTTAGACTTCAGTTGTCCGGCAGCCTCCAGGTCAACGTAGTGTGGATGCAGGGCAAAAGCACTCACGATGTTGTAGGGGAAAGAGTCGTGCCAGTGTCCGTCGGTAGTGGTATCGTTTACGGGCAGCAGCTGTATCACCCTCATACCAGTCTCTACAGCCCAGTCAACGAGTCGCTTCAGGTCGCCGAAGTCGCCCACTCCATAACTGTGTTCAGAGCGCAGCGAGAATACCGGCACAGCCACTCCGGCAGCACGCCAAGCCTCTTCGGCCAGTCTCAGATGTCCTCCGTAGAGCACTACCACCTGTCCGTCGGGCAACTCTCTGTTCCCGTTAACGTTAAGGTTATCGTTTTCGTTTATACACCTGTTGTCGCCTTCCTCCCACTTTATCAGTTCGTGGCTCTTGTTGTCCACCACCACATATTTATATTCTATAGGCAGAAGCCAGCCAAGCGCATTCACCGAGAGGAGCCATTCGTTACGCCCTGCATACTGCATCAGCTGATAGCGGCTGGGGCTCCATGAACCTATTGCCGGATGACTGCCACAGACAGCAACCGACTGACCTGAACGCAGCTGTGGTGCAGAGACACGGAATATTATTGTTCGCCGGAACAGCGGCAGAGCTATGGGCTCCACCTGCTCGTCGCTTCTGGCGCCAACAGTAGTCAGATAAGCACTCGAATACAGATGCAAGGGCAGCGGACGGTCACGCCACTCATCAGGGAAGACATAGTCCTTGGTAGAATCGAAATGATATTTGCGGGGTATTTCGTCCCACTCACGGCGCAGCACATTGCCCTCTTCATCTTCCACCTGGTAGGCATATTCTATGTGCGACAAGGGGTGATGACGACTCATCAGGGCAGCAGTTTCCAGTGTCCACAACTCCCCATCGGCAGTCTGCATCAGCAGATTCTGCTGCCGCACCGTCCCGTCCTGGCTGTAGAAAGCCAGTGCTACGTGAAGGCTCTCGCCCCATGCCGTATTATAATGTATTGAAAATTTCAGTTTCATAATAACTTCATTTAGGTGCAAATATACGAAATAATCCGCACAACATGCGTCACTGCATGACACTTTCACGACTTTTAACAGATAACCATCGCATGTTTCTTGAATAAATAAATAAAAGGTTCACATTTTTGGTCAATTCGCTTTTTTTATCTAATTTTGCAGCCATATTCGGAAGAAAAGATGAAAAAGTTTGATTCTCGTATATATTTATACGTTGCAGCAGCAGGATTGCTGCTCATCGTGGCACTGGCGATATACTATCTCGTCACCCCTGTGTCGAAACAAGATAGCGTGGCTTATGTCTATATCGACACCGACGACACACAAGACTCAGTGCTTGCGAAAATCCTGCCTCTGGCCCGCACTTCAGGGTTTACCGGATTGTCAACTCTGATACGCCACAGCAGCTACGGCGAAAATGTTCGCACTGGCCGCTATGCCATAGAGCCCGGCGACGGCCCCATCACAGTGTTCCGCCGACTGAAGAACGGACAGCAGAGCAGCATGAATCTCACCATTCCCGAAGCTCGCACGATGGATCGTCTGGCAGCACTGCTGGCCAACAAGCTGATGCTCGACTCGGCAACAATAGCCGAGGCGCTGACGAGTCAGGACAAATGCATGCGACTGGGATATGACACCTGTACCATACCGGCACTCTTCGTCCCCAACACCTACGACGTGTATTGGAACATGAGCATCGACGCACTGCTGGAGCGCATGCAGAAGGAGCACGACCGATTCTGGGAAGGCGAACGCGAAGAGAAAGCAGCACAGAAGCAGCTGACACCTGTGGAGGTTTGCACGCTGGCATCGATCATCGACGAAGAGACTGCCAACAACCAGGAGAAGCCCATGATAGCGGGCATGTATCTGAACCGACTCAAGGAGCAGATGCCCCTGCAGGCCGACCCTACGGTGAAGTTCGCACTGAAGCAGTTCGAGCTGAAGCGCATCTGGCAGAAACTGCTGCAGACCGACTCGCCATACAATACTTATAAGAACGAGGGACTGCCCCCCGGACCTATCAAGGTGGCAAGCATCAAGGGCATCGACGCGGTGCTCAACGCCGTAGATCACGACTACCTCTATATGTGCGCCAAGGAGGACTTCTCGGGCACTCACAATTTTGCACGCACCTATCAGGAGCATCTGCAGAATGCCGCGAAATACACCAAGGCACTCAACGAAAGAGGAATAAAGTAGAATTGAAGAATTGAAGAATTGAAGAATTATATATTATGGAAGAAAAGAACATCGCTGCAAATGAGGAGAAGAAAAGCCTCAGTTTTGTAGAACAGTTTGTGAAGGAAGACCTGGAAGCAGGAAAGAACGGCGGACGCATTCAGACTCGTTTCCCGCCAGAACCTAACGGATATATACACATCGGACATGCCAAGGCCATCTGCATGGACTTCGGCGTGGCAGAGGAGTTCGGTGGAGTGTGCAACCTGCGCTTCGACGATACCAACCCCACCAAGGAGAATACCGAGTATGTGGAGAATATCATGAGCGACATCAAGTGGCTCGGTTTCCACTGGGAGAACGTCTATTATGCCTCCGACTACTTCGAGAAGCTGTGGGATTTCGCCGTATGGCTCATCAAGAAGGGACTGGCATACGTGGATGAACAGACCTCTGAGCAGATAGCCGAGCAGAAGGGCACGCCCACTCAGCCCGGTACCGCCAGTCCGTTCCGCGACCGCCCTATTGAGGAGAACCTGCGCCTGTTCGAGCAGATGAACACCCCAGAGGCCGTAGAGGGCTCCATGGTGCTGCGCGCCAAGCTCGACATGGCTAATCCCAACATGCACTTCCGCGATCCCATCATCTATCGCATCATCCAGATTCCCCACCACCGCACAGGCACCAAGTGGCACTGCTACCCCATGTACGACTTCGCCCACGGACAGTCAGACTACTTCGAGGGTGTCACCCACAGCATCTGTACGCTGGAGTTCGTGCCTCACCGCCCGCTCTACGACAAGTTCGTGGAACTGCTGCGCGAATACATTGAGGAATTGAAGAATGGCAAAATCGAAGATTTGAAGGAGAGCCAAAATCTTCAATCTTTCAATCCTTCCATTTTCCAGTCTTATGACGGAACGCGCCAGATAGAGTTCAACCGACTCAACCTCACCTACACCGTGATGTCGAAGCGCAAGCTGAAGGCCCTGGTGGACGAGAAACTCGTCAACGGATGGGACGACCCACGCATGCCGACAGTATGTGGTATGCGCCGCCGCGGATACTCATCACAGAGCGTGCGCAACTTCATCGACTCTATCGGATACACCAAGTTCGACGCCCTCAACGACTATGCACTGCTTGAGGCATCAGTACGCGACGACCTCAACAAGAAGGCTTGCCGCGTCAGCGCTGTGCTCAACCCCGTGAAACTCGTCATCACCAACTATCCCGAGGGACAGACCGAGGAGATGCAGGCCGTGAACAATCCTGAGAATGAGGCCGACGGCACACACACCATCACCTTCAGCCGCGAACTGTGGATAGAGCGCGACGACTTCATGGAGGTGGCCGAGAAGAAATTCATGCGCCTGGCACCAGGCAAGGAGGTCAGACTGAAGAATGCATATATCATCAAGTGCGACGAGAATCACCCCTGCGACAAGGATGCCGAGGGCCGCGTAACTACTATCTACGCCACCTACGATCCCGAATCGCGCAGCGGAATGCCCGGCGCCAACCGCAAAATCAAGGGAAAGACACTGCACTGGCTCAACAGCCAGGATGCCCTAAAGGCCGAGGTGAGAATCTACGACAAGCTCTTTGCCATAGAGAATCCCGGTGCCGACGAGCGTGACTTCCGCGAACTGCTTAACCCCGACTCGCTTGTCGTTCTCGACAACAGCTATGTCGAGCCCTACCTCAAGGAGAAGAAGGCAGGCGACTTCCTGCAGTTCCAGCGTATAGGATATTTCACCCCCGACATAGATTCCACACCCGACCATCTCGTGTTTAATAAGACAGTAGGACTAAAGAGTTAAAAATCATACAAATTGGGATACGACGAAGAGTTTTTCAAAAGCGAGGAATTCCAAGACCTCTTAAAAAGATACGAAAGTTCTGTAGAAGAGGGCAATCCTCTTTTTCTCGACTCTGACGACTATGTTGACATAGCCGACTACTACAACTACACCGGCAATTACGACAAGGCAGAAGAATTAGTTGACAGAGGACTGGAGTACTACCCCAACGACACCCTGCTCAACGTGTTTAAGGCCCGGCAGGCTCTGGCCGACAACGACTTTGAGCTGGCCGAGAAGTACGCCGAGACCATCGAAGACAAGGATGCTCCCGACTACCATTATCTCAAGGCCGAGATAATGATAGCAAAAGGACAGAAAGACAATGCCGACGACTATCTCGTCGACCTGCTCTCTGACATGCCTACCGACGAACTGGCAGACTACATCAAGGACGTGGCCAACCTCTATCTCGACTACGACAATGATGGCAAAGCATACGAATGGATGATGCGGTCGCAAGACGACAAGACCGACGACTTCAAGGAACTCATGGGGCGTGCGCTGCTCGGAATAGGGAAATACAAGGACTCGCAGAAGATGTTCAACGAACTCATCGACCAAGACCCCTACTCTACCAAATACTGGAATGCCCTCGCTTCGGCACAGTATCTCGACCAAGACTACAACGCTGCCGTAACAAGCAGCGAATACGCACTGGCCATCGACCCCAAAGACCCTCAGGGACTGCTCTCGAAAGCCAACGGCCTCTATCAGCTCGGCAACTATAAAGACGCCATCGAGTTCTTCACACGATACCTCGACGTGGCCGAAGATATCGACAACGACACCCTCGTACACATCTTTGAGGAAATGGCACTGAGCTATTCAGAAATCGGCAATACCGAAGAAGCCCTCAAGACCCTCGACGAGACCAGCGACCTGGAATGCGACGCCAATGCCATCAAAGTGGTGAGAGCACACATACTGCTCACAGCAGGGCGCAACGACGAGGCTGCCGAACTCTTCGGACAGGCCGTGCTCAACTCAAATGCCGACCCCGACATAGTAGTGCGCTGCGTGGTGTCGATGCTCGACAACGGACTAGTAGAAGAGAGCTACACCTCGTTCAAGGCATTTCTCTCGGAAGACAAGAACAGGAACATACGCACCGGACATGCCTATATGGCACTATGCTGCTATGAACTGGGCAAAGACAAAGAATTCCTGAAATACCTCAATAAATCCGTAGAATACAATCCTGTGGAGGCACGTACCGTGCTGGGCAGTCTCTTCCCCAAAGACATGCAACCCTCTGAGTATTACGACTACATGAAAAAAAATCTGAAGAATAAGAAATGAATATCATATCTTCACTTCTCTCAAATCTCAACTACGGCACGATATTCTTCCTGATGATGCTTGAGAGCACGGTTGTTCCCGTGCCATCAGAGTTTGTTGTCACCCCCGCAGCCTACCATGCCGCCAGCGGACAGCTCGACGTGTGGCTCGTCATACTTGCTGCCACCATAGGAGCCGACCTCGGAGCCAGCATCAACTATATAGTGGCACTCTACGTAGGCCGCCCCGTCATCTATCGCTTCGCCAACAGCCGCTGGGGAAAGATGTGCCTGCTCAACCAGGAGAAGGTAAAGAAGTCTGAGAGATATTTCGACGACCACGGCATTGTGGCCACCCTCACCGGCCGACTCATACCCGGCATACGCCACCTCATCTCCATCCCCGCCGGACTGGCACGCATGAACTACTGGAAGTTCCTGCTCTACACCACCATCGGCGCCGGAGCCTGGCACAGCATCCTCGCCGCCCTCGGCTGGTATCTCCATGCCATCGTCCCCGAAGACCAGCTCAACGACAAGATAGCCGAGTATGCCGAATACATCAAGCTCGTCATCATCGCCCTTGTCATCGCAGCCATCGTCTGGTTCGTCGTCACAAAGTACCTGAAGCGTAAGGAATAGTCGCAGCGCATATAACACTACGGATATGAAGAGAACTACACCTGTTATATTTATAGCATGCCTGCTGCTGTTGACAGGCTGCGGACAGAGTTATGAAGAGTCGAAGCGCCAGACAAAGCAACAGCAGAAGGAAAAGGCAAAACTGGACTCGGCAGCGCTGAAGATTGCCGTCATGCCCACGCTGGACTGTCTGCCGCTGTTTGTGGCGCAACATCTGCAACTGCTTGACACCCTGCACGGTGGAGTGAGGCTGAAATTCTTTGCAGCACAAATGGACTGCGACACTGCTCTGGAGAGAAACAGGGTGCAGGGAGCAGCAACAGACCTGGTGAGGGCCAAGGCTATGGAGAAAAGAGGCAAACAGCTGAGATACGTAGCAGCAACCAACGCCCACTGGCAACTGATAGCCAACCATAATGCCCGAATAAGACAGTTGAAACAACTGGACGACAAGATGGTGGCTATGACAAGATTCTCGGCTACCGACATGCTGACCGACAGGGTGACAGACTCGGTGAAACTCGACAAAGACAGGGTGTTTAAAGTGCAGATAAACGACGTGGCAGTAAGACTGCTAATGCTGCAGAACAACGAGATGGACGCTCTCTGGATGCCAGAGCCTCAGGCTACTGCTGCACGAATCATGAATCACAACATAGTCTATGACACGCGCAAGGAGGACATCCGACTGGGTGTGCTGGCATTCGACGAGAAAGAGATGCAACACCCGGAGAGAAGCAAACAGCTGGAACTGCTGACAAAGGCTTACAACCAGGCTTGCGACTCGATAAACAAATACGGTGTGAAGAAATACAGCGCACTGATAGTGAAACACTGCAAGGTGAAGGCGGCTGTAGCCAACAAACTGCCCGAGAACATAAAGTTTGAACATGCACAGGGTCCGAGGGAGAAGGATATTGCCCTGGCAGAACGCTATATGGGTAACTCAAAGCCCAAAACCCAAAACTCAAAAAACTCAAAAAATAAATAATGGGAACGACAGACATTGCACTGCAGCGCATGTTCAACCAACTGACAAGGGGAAATGCGGGACTGGCAATAGCCGAAATGGAGACATTCCTGGCTGCATGGCCCAATAAGCAGACGGCTGAAAAGCTGATGGGGATAAAGGAGGAATACCATCTGATGGAAGACTACTGGAAAAGAGGATGTGACGACCCGCAGCGCGAAATACAGTATCAGCGACTGCTGCAAAGGGTGTATGCACTGGCCGCAAACATTGCCATACACAGGCATACGGCATCATCGGCTTTTCTGGCCAACCTGCACGCTTCAGCACGACAGCAGAGGGCATCATGGGCGATATCAGAAATCAAACATGAGCTGGAAGACTTCGTGAGCGAGGTGGCCATGCTGCAGTTGGAACCGGAAGAGAGGAGGAAGGAGAAAAGCAGAGAACTGTATAAGAATCACCAGCAGATGATGAATGCGCTGTTTAACTACATCGTGACGTCGAGAATATGGACGGAGGGTGTGGCTCACGACATGGAACAGCTGCTCACGGCTCCCACAGTAGATAGCAACGACCAGCAGCTGCTGGTGGCAGCAGTGACGCTGTCGCTGATGAACAGATTCGACATGGCGAAATTCAGAATGCTGGCCAATGTTTACCGCAATGCCAACGACGAGGCTGTGAGGCAGAGGGCTCTGGTGGGTTGGGCGCTGTCGATAGACGACGACTTCATAGCGGTATATCCCGAACAGCGCGAGGTGGTGAAGACGATGCTGCAGAACGAGAGGACATGCAAGGAACTGACCGAACTGCAGATGCAGCTGGTATATACGCTGAATGCAGAGAATGACACCGCAACCATGCGCGACGAGATAATGCCGGGACTGATGAAGAACAACTCGTTCAGAATAACCAAAAACGGCATAGAGGAAATACCCGAAGACCCAATGGACGACATACTGCACCCTGACGAGTCGGAGCGCAGGATAGAGGAGTTGGAGGATGCCATCCACCGCATGTCGGACATGCAGAAAAGAGGCGCCGACATATACTTCGGAGGCTTCTCACAGATGAAGCGCTTCCCCTTCTTCTACGACATGAGCAACTGGCTGGTACCTTTCTACATCGAGCATCCCGACATCTGCCAATTCATAGAGCGCATAGGAACAGGGACTTTCCTTGAGAAAGCACTGCAGACAGGACCGTTCTGCAACAGCGACCAATACTCGTTTGTGATAGCCCTGCAGAATGTAATAGACAAACTGCCCGAGAACATCAGGACGATAATGAAGAACGGAGAGATAATGCCGGGCGGAGAGATAATGGTGGAGGACACAAAGACACAGGCATACATCAGACGAAAATACCTGATGGACTTGTACCGCTTCTTCATGCTATTCCCCAACAGAGGGGCACTGTGCAATCCCTTCGACACATCGAAGAACGAGATTGGCATGTGCCTGTTTATGACGTCGGAACTCTTCAGCGGTACTCCACTCGAACAGCACAAGCGCGAGGTGGTGACAACACTGAGAAAGCATAAATTCCTGAAGACTGCTGCCACACTGCTGGCATCATTTCCCGAGGAGATGCGCGACATCCAGTACTATCTGTGGACAGAGGACTACATGAAGGCTCTTGAGATTGATGCTAACAACGAGAGGGCACTGGCCGGAGCGGCACGACAGCACTTCAGCGGCGGGCGATTCGACGAGGCGGCAGAATGCTACGACAGACTGACACTGATACGTCCCGAGAAGACGGCATACATGCTGAACAAGGCTGTATGCATGGTTCACATGGAGGAGTATGACGAGGCTCTGAAGATACTCTATCAGCTGAGTTATGAGCACGACGACCAGAACGTAAGGCGCGTTATGGCGTGGACTCTGACCTGCCACGGCAGACTGGAACAGGCTGTGGGTATGTATGAGAAGGTGATGGAGGCAGAGCAGCCGCTGGCCGAGGACTACATGAACCAAGGCTACTGTCTGTGGCTGGCCGGAAAACTGGAGATGGCGGCAGAGTGCTTCAGGAAATACTCTGAAACAAGCGGCATCAGCGCCGATGCCGATGATTTCTTCGACATCGACTGGTTGAAGAAATACGGCGTGAGCGACACTGAAATCAAACTGATGAAAGCCCTCGTACCTCGAGGTTAAGTCATCGTTATCGTTAACGTCATCGTTTTCTACAAGAAGGGCTGCAGCAGGTGTGAGAACCAGCCGCGGAACTTCTGCCACGGTGTGCGGAACTCATTCCACGACTCGTCGGTCAGCAGGAAGCTCTTCTGCTTGTCGCGCCAGAACATATCGTCGAGTTCACGGGTGGTGGCACGGTCGATGATCACGGCATTCTCTTCGAAGTCGCACTTCAGGCTGCGGGCATCAAGATTGGTACTGCCCACAGTGCAGTAGCGGCCATCGACCATCATAATCTTGGAATGATGAAAACCGGGCTTGTATAGCCATACCTCGGCACCGCGCTTCATGAGTTTGCGGGCCTGATAGAGGGCGCAGTCGGGCGTAAGGGGGATGTCACTCTTGGACGACAGCATGATCTCGACCTTCACCCCACGGCGTATGGCTCGGGTGATGGCACGGGTGACTGAGGGGATGAGCGTGAAATAGGGATTGATGATGTGAATGGAGTCCTGCGCCTGATTAATGGCATTGATATAGAAGGTGCGCATAATCTTGGGCGTGACGCCTGGCTCGCGGTTGATGATGCCCACCATCTTGCTGCCAGCAGTGGATGTGGTGTCGGGCTTCAGTTCGCTGAAGCGTGTCAGCGTGCCTCCACGATAGTATTTCATGCCACTGACATTCTGGCCGGTGGTGCGGTTCCAGATGCGCAGGAAGATGGCCTGCAGCTGGTTGACGGCGTCGCCCTCGATGCGGCAGTGCATGTCGCGCCACTCTCCTACCTGCTCGGTGCCCTTGATATAGTAGTCGGCAACATTCATGCCGCCGGTGTATGCCACGCTGCCGTCGATGACCACTATCTTGCGGTGGTCACGGCCATAGATATGGTTTACCCAGGGAAAGCGGATGGGAGAATACTCTACTATCTCGATGCTGTCGGAGCGCAGCGAGGTGAGATGATACTTCTTGAGGGGCTGGTTGTTGGAGTCGTTGCCGAAACCGTCGAACATGGCCCTGACCTCTACTCCTTCGCGACGCTTCTCGCGCAGAAGGTCGAAGAGCAGCGAGGCGATGCTGTCGTTGCGGAAATTAAAATACTCCAGATGGATGCTGCTGCGTGCCTGGCGGATGGCCTTGAACATGTCGTCGAACTTCTGCTGTCCTGACATCAGCAGCGTGACACTGTTGTCACTGGAAAAGCGAATCCCGCTGTCGCGCAGGGTTTGCACAATCAGCGAGTCGCTCTGCGCCTTGGCGCATGATGGTATTAATAATAGTATATAGCAGACTAAAACTATCTTCTCGATTTTCATTTCTCTGATATTACTTCTTATACTTCAGTCGATACTCAAGAGGTGTCATGCCAAACTTCTCCTTGAAGATGGTGGCAAAATTCTCGGCGGTCTTGAAACCTACATTGATGGCAAGCTCACTCATATTGATATTGGTATTGACCAGTAGCGTGAGAGCATGCTTCAGGCGAAGTTCGCGAACGAGCTCGGCAGGGGTCTTGGTAGTGATGGCGCGAACCTTGTGATAGAAGGGCACACGACCCATACCCATGGCGGCGGCCATCTCTTCGAGACTGATCTGACCGCGGCTCATATTCTGAAGCACAAACTGCTCGATATTACGTATGAGCTGCTTATCCATGGCATTGCTCATAGAGTAGTCGCCCATGGTCTCCTCGCCATAGTACTGAGCCATAAGCTCACGGCCCTTGGAGACGGGTGACTGCTGTTGAGCCTCCTGCTCAGGCTGAGCGGCGGCGGCATCGTCGGCAGGAGCAGCGGCAGCGGAAGAATCGCCTACTGGCACATCGTCGTAACTCATCGACGACGTGGTCATACTGGCGTTGCGGCCCTCGAGCCGGCGTGTCTCACGACCCTCGATGGTGTTCATCTCAACCTCTACAGGACCGAGTCCCATAAGCATATTGAAGCGCATCACGGCATCCTGCATATTGAAAGGCTTGGCGAGATAGTCGTCGGCCGACAGGGTGATATTCTGGTCGGCCATATCCTGCTCAGACAGCACACCCTCGGTGAGCAGCACAAACTTGGTCTTGCTGCGGCGAGCGTCCATCTTAAACTGGTTGCACAGTTCACTACCCGTCATCACATCCATGTCCTGCTTACAGATTACGAGGTCGGCATTGAGCATCTCGATATCCTTGATGGCATCCTTGACATTGTCGTAGGCATGGAAGTCGTAAACGTTCATCAGATGGGCCTTCATGAAGTTGAGGAACTCGCGGTTGGAGTCGATGAGAATGACAACAAACTTCTTGCCCTGAGTATCGAACTTGATGGGGGCAATATCGGCAGTAAGGCTGCGGCTGTCGGTAGTGACGAGAGCAACCTCGCCATGCTCGTTGAGTTCCATCTTATCCTTAGCGGTAGATTCGGCTTTCCTCTCGGGATTCTCAAGGGTAGATTGCATCTCTGAGATGCGCGTGATAACCTGCAGCAGCTGGAAGTGGAGAGAGTTGAGCTGCTCGCGGCCCTCCATAGTCTCCTCGGTGCTCACCATGTTGCCGATGATGGTTGTCATACGGGCCATGGGCTGACGGAGGTCTTCACTGGCATTCTTGATTTCCTCACGCTGGCGGCGCAATTCCTCAATCACAGTGCCCTTGCTCTTCCATACCTTCTTGAACTTCTTGATGCCATAGCGCCATACTAAGACAACGATAATGGCCATCACCACATAGGCTGTCAGCATCCACCATGACAGCCACCAGGGGCGATCTACGACAATCTCGATGGAGCGCATCTGATTGCTTATCGCACCATCGGCACTGATAGCCTTGACATGGAGAGTGTAGCGGCCACTGGGCAGATTCTCGAAGCGCACGCCATGCAGCAGGGCATCACCATTGCGCCAGTCGTTGTCGAGACCTTCCATCCAGTACATAAACTGAAGGCGCTCGCCCTGGTTGTAGTTACCGGCAGCAAACTTGATGGTAAGATTGTTCTGATTGTTGGCCAGCTCTATCTTATTCATCTCGTTGAGTGCCGACGAGAGGATGATGCGACCGTCGTATTCATGACCGGTCTGTATCTCTGTCTCGCCAATGAACAGCTGGGTAAGCATGACTCTGGGCAGCGACTCCTGCTCGTCCTTGCTGTGCTGACGAACCCAGTTGATGCCATAGAGACCACCGAAAATCACTATGCCGTCGCTACGGGTAAGTATGGAGCCCATATTAAACTCATTGCTCTGCAGTCCGTCATAGACGCTATAGTTGTAGAGTCCGTAGTTGAAGGTTGCATCCTCATGGTCACGCTGTATTACCACACGGCTGATACCGTTGCTGGTGGATATCCAGATGTTGTGGTTCTTGTCTTCGGCAATACCGCAGATAGAATTGTTGCACAGTCCGTCGCTCTCGGTGAGATAGCTCAGGCGGTCGTTCTCTACATCGAGAATATTAACACCCTCACGTGTTCCCACCCACAGCAGGCCTCGCGAGTCTTCGAAAATCTGGGTGATGTAGTTGTTGGTGAAAGTAGAGAGATTGGTGCTGTTGCCCGTCAGCACTCTCTTGTCGCGTGTTGACAGATTGAGCAGCACGAGACCTTCCGACGTTCCGATGAGCATGTTGTTGTTGCGGCCGTAGTACAGTGCCGTAATGGTGTTGGTGTTAAGCATTCCATTCTCACGGGTGTACGACGAGAAGGAATTCATTCGGGGGTTATACACCTGCAGTCCGCCGTTGGTGGCTATCCACAGATTGCCCGACTTATCGCTACAGAGGGCATTGATATTGTCGTCGATGAGGGTGCGCGAACTGTCGCGTGAGGCAGAGAAGAATGAGCTGGTGCCATTCTTGATGCGCGTCAGACCATTGTGCTTTGAACCTACCCACAGGCTTCCGTCGGGGGTACTGGCCATACACGACACCTTGCTGCTGGCCAGCGGACCGTCGTAGCCCACCACGCCATGAGCGCCGGTGCCATACCATACGGTGCTGTCGTCGGTCTGGGCTATGGCGGTGATATCGCCATTGAGCTTGGCATCAAACTTATAGATATTGTTGCCATAGTAGGCCACACCCGACTTCTCGGTACCTACCCACAGCAGGTCGGTATCATCAACATAGACGCTCTGGATGCTCGTAACTTCCTCGGCACTCCTCTTGTCGTTGATATTGCGGGGCTGCACGGTTTCCATCTCATAGTTGTTGACACTGGTGCGGATAAGTCCGGTCCTGTCAGTACCAATCCAGATGTTGCCGCTGCGGTCGCCAGCCATGCCATTGACACTATGGTCAACCGATATTCCGCTAAGTCCCAACTGGTCGCCAACGGTAGTGTTCCAGGTGTTGGCATTCTTATTATATACCATCAGCGTGCCCTGTCCGTAGAGCCAGATATTGTCCATCTGGTCGGCAAAAGCCTTCAGTGAACTGCTGCGGCGCAGATGCTGCTGCGCGATGTAGTCGGTCTGCCACACGGTGTGCTGCTGTCGCATGATGTCGCAGCATACCATACGACCGTCGTCATAGACTACTACGGCACCGTCGCGGCACTCGCTGATAGAACAGATATTGCCCTGGGGCACGCCGTGGGCATCGTTGGTATAGCCGAACTCGTAGTTGGTCTGCTGCTGCATGTTATAGGCTACGACACCCTTGTTGGGGATGGAAGCCCAGAAGTTCTTGTGGCGGTCGATATAGACGACATTGGGTTTTCCCTCGATGCCCATACCGGCATACACCTGCTTCATGTCGCGCTCAAAGCTCTCCGACTGGGGATGATAGACGCAGAATCCTGCCGACGTCTCTATCCACAGGTTGCCGTCGAGCATTTCCTGAATACTGATGATATAACTATCGGGCAGCGATGAGCCGTCCTGCGAATTGCTCTGGAAATTCTTGAAGGTGTAGCCGTCGAAACGGTACAAGCCCGAAGGCGTACCGAACCACATGTAGCCGCGCTGATCCTTCAGGATGCAGTTTATCTGACTACTTATAAGTCCGTTGCGGGCATCAAGCGTCTTAAACAGATATAAGCCTGCTGCTGCCAGCGGCATGGCAAGCATTATAATCAACAATATCCTCTTCAGTCTGTTCATATCTCAATAAACAATAAACAATAACCGTTAAACAATAACCGTTAAACAATAACCAATAACCAATAAACAATAACCGTTAAACAATAACCGTTATAGCACACACGCATAGCGATCGACGATGCCAAGCAGGTGGTGCTCGCTGTCGGCCACAAGTACGTTGTGTATCTTATGTTCGTTCATTATCTTCTGTATATCGGCAATCTTGGCCTGCGGACCAACCATCTTGGGGCTGCGCGTCATGATATCGCCCACAGTGCGATCGAAGAATTCGGCCTGCCATTTCTCCATGGCACGGCGGATGTCACCATCGGTGATAAGACCGCAAATACGTCCGTCGGCCAGAGCGACGCCCAGTCCCAGCTTGCCTTTGCTCACCAGGATGATGGCCTCGCCAAGATGCATCTGCTCTGACAGTATGGGCAGATTGTCGGTCAGCATCACGTCGGCAGCAGTAGTCAGCAGGCGCTTGCCCAGTTCGCCACCGGGGTGGAACTGTGCGAAATCCTGCGGACGGAAATTGCGACGCTCCATAAGTGCCACGGCAAGGGCATCGCCCAAGGCCAGCGTGGCTGTTGTGGAACTTGTTGGTGCCAGATTGAGCGGGCAGGCTTCTTTATCAACCTTGATGCTCAGGTGGCAGGTGGAATATTTTGCCAGCAGCGACTCGGGATTGCCGCTCATGCCGATGATGGGTATCTCCATGTGGAGCACCATAGGGATGAAGCGCAGCAGTTCGTCGGTCTGGCCGGAATTGGAGATTGCCACCACCACATCGCCTTGCGCCATCACTCCTAAGTCGCCATGATATACGTCGAGGGGATTGACAAAGAACGAAGGGGTGCCGGTAGATGCCAGCGTAGCGGCTATCTTGGCTCCGATGTGTCCGCTCTTGCCCACTCCAGTAACAATAACCTTACCCTTGCAGTGAAGTATAAGTTCCACGGCACGGTCGAAGTCGGCATCGAGCTGGGGAATCAGTCCGAGCACGGCATCAGCCTCGTCTCTGAGACACTGTATGGCATAATCTCGCGTTGTCATTCTCTTTCTTTCGTAATTCCGTTATTCCATGATTCTTTCAACCAGCGCTTCCAGCTTGTCGAGTTCGAGCATGTTGGCGGCATCACTCAGTCCCTGGTCGGGATTGGGGTGAACCTCGAAGAACCATCCTGTGGCTCCGAAGGCCTTGGCTGCCAAAGCCATCTGAGGCACGAAGCGGCGGTCGCCACCTGTCTTGCCTTCAGCACCACCGGGGCGCTGCACGCTGTGGGTGCAGTCCATGATAACGGTAGGAACCAGCTCGAGCATGTCGGGGATGTTGCGGAAGTCAACTACCAGATTGTTGTAGCCCATCATGTTGCCACGCTCAGTGAGCCATACGTCGCTGGCTCCGCCATCGCGGGCTTTCTCAACGGGATAGCGCATGTCGCGGCCCGAGAGAAACTGGGCCTTCTTGATGTTGACAATCTTGCCGGTGTGGGCTGCTGCCAGCAGCAGGTCGGTCTGGCGGCAGAGGAATGCGGGAATCTGCAACACATCGACAACTTCTCCTGCCGGTGCTGCCTGCCAAGACTCATGGATGTCGGTTATCAGACGCAGTCCATACTTAGACTTTACGTCGTTGAGCATCAGGAGTCCATGGTCGATGCCAGGACCTCGGAATGATTTGAGAGATGTACGGTTAGCCTTGTCGAACGAGGCTTTGAATATGATGTCAGTTCCCAGACGGCGGTTGATATCAGCCAGCTTGGCAGCCACTGTATCCAGCAGCTCGGCCGACTCTATCACGCATGGACCTGCTATTATCGTATGTTCCATAGTGCAACGGTATGTGTATATGACCTTGCAAAGATAAGCATTTTTCCATGAACCACCATGTTTTTAGTAAAATATTTGCCAAAAAGGGCAAAAAGTTTCAGAAATATCAGTGCCCTTTAGGGCAAGTGTGTTATTTCCCCAGAAACTTGGCATCGAGATAGCTCTGGAAATTGTCCTTATACATGTCTCCTATGGGCAGATAGGTATCCGAGTCCATAATGACTCGGTTTTTGTTTACTTCTGCTATCTTGGTGAGATTGATTATGTAGGAGCGGTGTATGCGCATGAAATAGTCGGGCAGCCGCTCTTCCATCTTCTTCATAGAGAGCAGCGTGACTATGGGTTTGGCTTCTCCTTCGATATATACCTTAAGATACTCGCTCATGGCCTCGACATAGCGGATGCTGCTGATGTTGACCTTGACAATGCGGTACTCGGTCTTGAGGAAGATGGTAGCCTCTCCACCGACCTCTCCCCAATTAGGGAGGGGAGAAGCGTGGGCACCGAAGTCACCCCTCTCTGTGGAGGGGGATAGGAGGAGGCTCCTCTCCTTCAGTCTGTTGGCAGCACGCTGGAAATCCTGCATGCCGAAGGGCTTCAGCAGATAATCAACGGCATTAACCTTGAATCCCTCTACAGCATACTCGGCATAGGCTGTGGTGAACACGACAAGTGGAGGAACTGCGAGCGACTTTACGAAGTCCATGCCATTTAGGTCGGGCATGTTGATATCGCAGAATATGGCATCTACCGTATCTTGTTCGAGAAACTGACGAGCCTCGACGGCACTCTGGCACTGGGCTGCCAGTTCCAGGAAAGGCACCTTGCCTATGTAGGCTGCTATCTGCTGCAGAGCCAGGGGCTCATCATCTATTGCCAAGCATCTTATAATCATAGTAGTTTGTAGTATTGTTGTTATGTTGCGTTACGTTCTCTGTAGCGGAATCATCAGTTCGACACTGTAAATGTCGGCCTCATCCTTTATATTCAGCGTATAGTTGTTATCATACAGTAAGTTTAAGCGTTGTTTAACATTGGCGAGCCCTACCCCGCCCTTCTCCTCATTGGGCTTGTCGGCCTTTGAGTTGCTGCAGAGGAAGCGCAGCCTGCTCCCGTTATCTTCCAGTTCCACCTTGACATTGATGAATGTGTCGTGCTTGTAACTGATGCCGTGCTTGAAGGCATTCTCGATGAAGGTGATAAGCATCAGAGGCGGAATCAGGCAGTCGGGGGCTTCAGTGGGCAGATCGACACTGATGCTGACCTTGTCGGTGAAGCGAAGCCTCATCAGGGTGATATAGTTGCGGATGAAGTCGAACTCACGACTGAGAGGCACTCCTTGCTTGTTGCCCTCATAGAGTACGAAGCGCATCATCTTCGACAACTCGAGAATAGTGCCCTTGGCTTTTTCCGGGTCGATATCCACCAAGGCATGGATATTGTTGAGGGTGTTCATGAAGAAGTGTGGATTGATCTGGTATTTCAGATACTCCAGCTGCTGCTCAAGGTTTTCCTTCTCCAGCTGCACGAGTTTCTTACGGTCGATACGGCTTCTGAAATATACCTTGATTCCTACGTTCATGCCCCACATCAGGATGACAACGAAGAATGCCACAATATCGTGCTGACCGATGAATGCCGGCGGCACATGCTTGCCCTGCTTGAACTCTCTGTGGCGGAAACCTCTGTCGCCCATACTCTCCATGTCGTCTTCTGGCGGCGGCTCATGATCGAAGAAATCGTCGTGAGGTCCCTTGTCGTGACGCTCCATATCCCTAAAGTCCTTGTCGCGAGGCCCCCTGTCGCGTGGTCCCCTGTCGCGCATTGCAGAATGACGATGCTTGAAATCATCGGGTTTATGACTGCACTGATACAGGGTGAATGCTCCTAACAGACAAGCTGCCAGGGCCACATAGAGCACTCGCTTCTGGCGGTAAACCAGCAGCGGAGCAAGGATGAAGTTGTGAATAAGAAAGAGTAGCAGGTAGATGCCGAATTTACGCCATACCAGCCACACCTCCTGCCAGTCGAACTCCAGGTTGGAGTCGCTGGCAGTACGGATGTAGAGGCTGAGCACCGGCGCTGCGAAGAGCAGTCCCCACAGCGCCGTGTATGCTAGGTTTTCGTATTTCGACTGTCGTTGCATCCAATTCATAGAACGCCGAATTACAAAGTTTATTATTCTATTTGGCAGTGAAATTATTCAGCACTGTCGTCGTACCTTTTGCCGACGAGCCGAGGTAAAGGCCGTGGAAGGCTGTGGTGGCATCGGTGGGAGCAGTATTCGACGACTTGATGTTGTACTTGCTACCACTCACCATGCCTTTGGCAGTGAACAGCGACAGGGTGCTCGAACAGTTGGCATCGAAGCTGAATGTCACCAGATTGTTGCCATTGCTGTCAGACAGCGTATAGTAAGTGTTGGTATTGAAACTGAGGCCGCTGTTGCCGCTGTAGAAATAGTAGCCCTGGGCAGCATTAGAGATGGTGTTGCTGCTGCCACCGCCGCCCCAGGGGCCGCCTCCGCCGCCACCGCCTTGCGAACCACCGGCGCTGATGGCATAGCCTGTGCCTGTTATCTGGATGTAGGAGTTGTTGTCGCAGTCGAGTCCTTCTTCTGGTCCGCCTGCCGACGTATAGGCCAGCACAGCACCGTTGCCTATGGTGATTGCACCTTTGGTGCCGGCGTTTGAATCCACTGCATCATTGCCATTTGAGTAGCACACCGTGACTCCTCCGTTGAAGAATATCTTGCCAGTAGAGTTGATGCAGTCGTCATAGCACTTAAAGTAGTGCTGTCCGCCCTGGATGTCGATGCTGGTCTTCGACTCCATGCCTTCGCCGCTGGTGGTTGTAACCTCGGTAGTTCCACCATAGATGGTGATGGCGCAGAGAATCTTGATGGCTTTGGCCGATGATGAATTGTAGGCGTAGCCGTTCTGAGTGATGGTGATGGCAGGACCATTGCCGTCGCTCGTTCCCTGAGTATAACTGCCGGTGATATTGGTATATGTGGTAGATGAACCACCGCCAGGACCGCCACCGCCTGAAGTCGTCTTCTTGATGCCGTCGCCACACTGGATGGCCTTCGACGCATTGCCGGCCATAAAGATGGTGATAGTGCCGGCATTCAGTGCCATGTTGAGGGCTTTGAGTCCCTTGGCCGACTTGGTATCGTTCGACACCGTGGTGGGTGCTCCGCTGTTGGTAATCTTCAGCGAGCCGCCATTGGTGGTCAGAGTGTCGTCGGCAGAGACGCCACGTCCGGCTATTCCATTCACAGTGCATGTGATATCGCCGTCGTTGATGACAACGTTCGTACCTTTGATACAAGAAGTGTATGACGGGTCGGAAGCATCTGTGACATCTATGGCTCCTGATGCTCTGAGAGTCAGTGTTCCGCCGTTGATGACAGCATCGCCGTCGGCCTTGAGGCACTTGCCGGCAATAGAGGATACGGGCACTGTGACATTGAGTTCACCACCATCGACATAGATATTGGCAGAATTCTCTTCTTCATGGTCGGCAGTCTCTCCAGTAGCAGCATCATCCTCTTCGAGTGACGACTGGATACCATCGTCGCCGACACCATTGATGGTCACATTACCACTCTTCATCTGGAAATACTTGTTGCAGTTGATACCGTCCTTGACAGCATTCGGAATGTTGAGCGTAAGATTCTTGATGGTGATGTAGTCGCCGCTCTTGATGGCGTGCGACGTGTTGCCATAAACAGTGAGCGAACCATTGCCCTGCAGCTGTATCTGGCCCTTGCTGTAGATACATCCCTTCTGAGAACCGCCAGCAGAATCTGTCAGTATGTTCTCTGTGCCCTTCTTGGCACTAATCTGTATGCGCTTATTGTTGTTGATCGTGATGGCAGCACCGCTGGGATTGGTGATGGTGACTCCTGCCAGCGACACCGTACACTTGTATTCACCCGAGAGAGTGAGCGAACCGTCGGTGGTAGAGCCGCTGAGGGCGTAGGTTATCTCGTCGCCGTCAACAGCATCGGTATTGCTCTGGGCTATGCTGACATGGGCGCCGCTAACCTTCACGCTGACATACTTTGCCACGTTGCCGGCAACATATACCAGGGCTCCTGTGCCGCTATACACCACATTCACATTATTGTCTTTTGGGGCCGTACTCTCGTCGGTAAACATCTTGGTAATCTCACTCAGGTTGTACGACTTGCCGAGAATGGTCAGCGTCTCACCGCCAGAGAATGTCATCTCGCCAACCTGTGAGGCAGAATACTGGTCGAGAACACTGACGTTGGCATCGGTACTCACATTGAGAGTCTGCGCCGTTGCTGCCACACTGGCCAGCATCACGGCAATAGAAATAAGTATCTGTCTCATTTTACTTGCACTTTAGTGGTTTTACCGTTGCTCTTGATGATATATACTCCGCGCTGCAGATTGCTGCCACTGGGCATTCTGCGCCCGTTGACATCATAAATCTCGGTACCTTCTGCTGCTTCGAAATCGCAGTTCACCGAACTGATGCCCGTGGTGCCGTCGTTCGAGAATTCCATCTTGGTGAGCGATGCCAGTTCTACAGCGACGGTCTCTGTGCCGGCGGTTGCCGTCAGTTTGCCATCTGCAAAGGTAATGTTAACACCGGTTGAGGTAATGCTCTTCGTGGTGCCGTCGCTGAGCGTGAACACCAGATAGCCATAGTCGGCCGCCCTGACTCCTACGCCAAGGAGCATGAGCATAGACAGAATAATGATTTTTTTCATTGTAATGGGTTTCTTTTTGTTATTATTAATTAGAATATTGTATGTCGTTGTTATTATAATCCGATGTCTTTTCATTTCTTACCAGCGGCCTCCGCCAGGCATGTTGCCTCCCATTCCGCCCATACCGCTTGAGAGAGTGTTGCTGGCTGTCACGGTAACCGTTGACGAGCCTAAGCCGAGCTGATAACTGCTGCCGCTCTTCATATCTGGAGTGCTCACCATGATGGTACCGCTATTGTAAGAGTATGGCGGCATGGTGAATGAGGCCAGTGTGGTGCCATTGCTGCTTACAGTGACGGTGCTGTTTGCACTCACTCCGCCTGTGGTGGTGGCTATACCCTGCGAGGTGCTGCCCAGAGTGGCGTCGATGCGTCCACCTATTCCGAAGATGTTGCCTCCAGTGATGTAGAGTCTGTACTGCTCGCCGGTGTCAATACCTGTCTCGGCCCCGCCAGCACCCATTGCCACGATTGTTCCACCAGAAATATACATATTGCCGTTGGCATCGAAAGCATCGTTGTCTGTTCCCACGGCTATGATGCTGCCACCCTTGATAAACATATCGCCGGCAGAGTTGATGCCATCGTCGTTGGCAGATATCTGGATATCGCCGTCAGTGATGGTCAGCGTGCCCTTGGTCTCTATGCCTTCGCCATTGCTGCCGGTAGTGCGTACACGTATGGTTGTTCCCTTAAGATAAAGATCGCTGTCAACCTTGATGCCCTTCGGCGACGATGTATCGCCATTGCTCGAATACAGGCCGCCGGTAGTTACTATATACACGTTGCCGCTGTTGAAATAGCCTTCCTGGTCGGCATTGATACCCTTTCCGCCACTGCCGGTGCTCTTCAGATATAATTCACCGCCATTGATAATGAAAGTGGAGTCGGCCTTGATGCATGCCGCGCCCTTGGCCTCTTTATCATCTGTGTCGTAGGTGCCGTTGCCGGTAGTGATAACCGTGGTACGTCCACCGTTCACCATGACGTCGGACTCGCTGTTTATGCCTTTGGCCGCTGCCGCCGACACCTCAACATTGATGATGCCACCATTGACGAAGATGCCGTCGTTGGCCTTGATGCCGTGATTCTTTGTAGATTTGGCATAGATGTTGACACCCTGCGAGAACATGATGTAGTCGGCAGAATGAATGGCATTGTTATAGTTGCCATAGACATCCAGCGAGCCACTGCCGTTGAACAGCAGTTTGCCCTTGCAGTAGAAGGCTCCCTTGTGGTCGTTCTGCGATGTGCTGCCGTCGGTGATACTGCTGCTGCCATTAAGCACCACAAAGGCACGCTTCTTGCTCAGCAGGTTGACGGCTGCCGAGTCGCTGTTAGTGATGTTCACACTGTTCAGTTGCAGGGCATATTTCTTATCGCCCAGGATAGTCAGCGAACCATTTGAGGTGGAGCCGCTGACCACATAGCATACGTTCTTCACAGAACCGTGATTGGCCGTGACGTGACCACCATTGACGGTAATTTGAACGCCGTTCTCTGTCTTGGCCTGGGGATTCGACATGTCGATGGCAACCTCTGTAGTAAAGCTGCTGCCATCGTATGCGTCTTCATCCTCTGGATAATAGGCCGTTGCAGCGTTAGTGGGCTCTGCAGTGGTCTTGTCGATGGCTACATCAAACGTCAGCAGTTCTCCAGTGCCGGCAGTGGTTCCACCCATGCTGCCAGGCGTCGTGCCGCCCTGATTATTATAGTAGTCGTTGGTATAACTATCCAACGAATCGTCTGTAGAACAGGCTGTGTTAACAGCCGTCATCATTGCCGCAAGCATCAGAATAAACATGGTCTTCTTCATATTTTTTATGTTTTAAATGTTTAATATCGAATATCTTGCGACAAAAGTAGAGAAAAAGAGCCGATTCGCAAAATAAATTCAGCGAATCGGCCATTTCGTTCAGTGAACGGACAGTACGTTCACCAGTTTCCGCTTCACCCTCATCCTTTTTGGAGGGGCGGGATGTTCATTAAATTAAAGACCCAGTGCCTTCTTGGCATCATTGGCAGCATTGTCGATAGCCTCGTTGGCCTTCTGCTTGGCAGCGTCCTTAACGTCCTCAGCCTTCTGCTCAGCAGCAGCCTTAGCCTCGTCAACCTTCTCGTTGACAGCAGCCTCAGCAGCATCCTTAGCATCGGTAGCAGCATCGCCAACCGACTGAATCAGTCCGTCAACAACACTCTGGGGCTCAACATTTGCCACAGCAGCCACGGCAGCAGCAACAGCAGCATTGTCGCCTACTACGGCCTTCACCTTGTCGGCATTCTCCTTCAGGAAGCTCTGAACCTTGGCAACATACTCCTTGGCAATCTCGGGGTTGGTCTTCACCAGCTCGGCTACCTTGGCCTTAACAGCCTCTACAACCTCCTGCAACTTAGTAGCATCCTTGGCCTCCAGCTGCTCGCTCAGAGCGCTGATTGTAGCATCGGCAGCAGCAGATGCCACAGAGTCAACAACAGCCACAGAGTCAACCTCGTCAACGGGAACAGCCTGTGTCTTGTTACCACACGATGTGAAACCGATGGCGGCTACAGCCATCACTGCAAAAAGAATCTTCTTCATAGTTTTTCTTTCTCCTTTAATTATTAATAAAAATGTTTTTGGTTAAATAATCGCCGGCAAAGTTAAGTGTTTTTTCATTATATGCTACCCTTTGGCCCTTGTTTTTTTAGTTTTTTTAATTTTTCAGCAGCAGTTCCACCGGACAATGGTCAGAGCCCATTATTTCGGTATGAATCTTGGCATCGGCTATCCTGTCTCTCAACCGTTCTGACGTCACAAAGTAATCTATGCGCCACCCTGCATTCTTCTGGCGGGCCTGGAAGCGGTACGACCACCAGGAATAGGTGACTTGCTCAGGATAGAGTGTGCGGAAGGTGTCGATAAAACCACTGGACAACAACTGTGTAAACTGCTGGCGCTCCTCGTCGGTGAAACCGGCATTCTGACGGTTGGTCTTGGGATTCTTAAGATCTATCTCCTCGTGGGCCACATTGAGGTCGCCACACACAATGACCGGCTTTTTGGCATCGAGACTCTTCAGATAGTTGCGGAAATCATTTTCCCACGTCATGCGGTAGTCCAGCCTGCGCAGTCCGTCCTGAGAGTTAGGGGTGTAGCAGGTCACCAGATAGAACTGCTCCATCTCAAGAGTGATGACGCGCCCCTCATGGTCGTGCTGGTCGATACCAATGCCGTAGCTGACGCTCAGCGGCTGATAGCGGCTGAAGATTGCCGTACCCGAATAGCCTTTCTTTTCGGCATAGTTCCAATACGACTGGTAGCCATCAAACTGCAGGTCGAGCTGCCCTGCCTGCATCTTGGTTTCCTGCAGACAGAAGAAGTCTGCATCAAGCATCTTGAATGTCTCGCTGAAGCCCTTGCCCTGGCAAGCCCTCAGTCCGTTTACGTTCCAACTGATCAGTTTCATATTTCTTGTCTTTCTTCTTTTCTGGGTGTAGGATTACTGCACTGCAACCTTGCGCTTATTGATGATATATATACCCTTTGGAAGCCCTTCGAGCGAAGTGGCTTTCGAGCGCAACTTGTTGCCGCGGAGGTCGAACACGTCAGCCGACATATCATTATTCACGTTCTCTATGCCTGTGGGCGACAGTTCCTGTATCTTCTGGAATATACTCCAACCTGCGGTAGAACGGTATTTCGACGATGTTCCGTTCGGAACATAGAGCGTAGCAGAGGGAGGAGTGGTTTCACTTGTTCCTGAATTGTATATTTCAAACACATTATTCTCTATCTCAAAGGGATCCTGCAGATGGACGGTTACCGATGTCATAGCCGTGCAATTGCCAAAGGCACATTCGTCAATCTTTGTCAGAGTTGACGGCAGGGTAAGCTTCTTCAATCCAAAGCAATATCTGAAGGCAAATTGTCCGATGGTCTCTATGCCCTCTGACACCACTACTTCCTTCAGACTGTTATAATTCCAGAAAGCATTGGCCGAAATAGCCTTGACTGCATAGGATGTTCCATCAATAGTAATAGATGCAGGAATGGTGAGTAAACTTGAATTTTGATTGCCCTTGAGCAAAGTGGCTACCTTGGAGCCTGTCACATAAGAATATCTGACGGCATCAATCGTGGTTTCCTTCAGCTCGCCCTCATAGATAGCCTGGAATATACTCCAGCCCTGTGTGGCCTGATACTTTGAGGTGGTTCCTATCGGAACATAGAGGGTGGCAGAGGAAGGCATTACCGTTCCTTCTGAACCTATTATCCCAAACACGTTGTCATTTATCTCAACAGGATTCTGAAGACTTACTGTCACCGACGCCAATGCCGAACAATTGCCAAAGGCATAGTCATCAATCTTTGTCAGAGTTGACGGCAGGGTAAGCTTGTTCATTCTGAAGCAATATCTGAAGGCACACCATCCGATGGTCTCTATGCCCTCTGAAATAATCAGTTCTTTAATCTCATTCTTGTTCCAGAAGGCATAATCATCTATTGATTTCACTTGGTACACAACACCATCCATTGTGATATTAGAAGGTATAGTGAGGACTTCAGGGATAGAGGCTCCTGACGGTTGCTCGCCAACCCTCGCCTTCTTCGCATTGACAGCGCAAATATATGTTATTCCATCAAAAACAAATTCCTTCACGTCAGATATTTCGACAACTCCCGTAGCTATCACATTATTACCTTCTTCGTCGGATGTCAGCTTTGTGTTGAGACTACCTGCTACTTCAGGAGTAAACGACAGTACAACAGAGGCTGTCTGTCCAGGGTCGATATAGGCTGTTGTCTGAGCCACCGGTTCACCCCAGCTGCCATTCGTCTGAATCCAGTAATACAAACTCTGGCTCAGACTCTCACCAGCATTAGTCATGTTTAGCGTCACATACGCCGGAGCTCCCTTCTCCATGTCGCTATAGCTGACACTATTCAGCGTCAACACCACATTGTCAGCGTCAACAGGTCTCAGCGTCAATGATGTCTCGCTGATTTCAGCAACAAATCCATTTCTCAATCCAGTCTCGCACAACAACCATTCGGAAGAACCTGGGAAGCGATATACCTGATACAACTGATACTTACCTTCACTCAGATTGGCACCAAAGTCAACCATCAGTCCGTTGTTCACATAATTCCACTCCTCAGTACCAATAGTTCCTCCACCATAACCAAGCGTCTTTATAAACTCACCATCTTTATATAAAGCCCAGCCAACCTCTACATCAATGTTGTTAGCGGGTAACACATTATAGTGAGCAAAGATATATCCCGGCAGACTCACAGAACGGAAATCCTCAGTAGCAGAAGCACGGATATAATCAAACACCTTCAGTTCTTCAATATAGCTAAATAGCTGAGGATAAACCACTTCACCGGCTGAGGGAGGTGCGAATCCGAGAATCATTGACTGCCATTTAGCATAGCCGTCAGAACCTTCACCACCTCCAATACCCTTGCCTTCGGGATTGGCAACAGATAAAACGAAATAGCCGTCAGAACCGCCGCCCCATCCCCAATTTATATGGAACAGGCCGTTGCCATCGTAGCCGTCACAGACAAACTCGTGTCCTGAAGTAGGAGAGAAACCTCTATACATTATCGGCCTACCGAGAGAAAGCTCCTCATAGGCCATTCTCTCCCAGTCCACAGTAGTGTAATCACTGCGGTCAACCGAACGCATGTTATTGCTGTATCCGAAAAGAGTTACGAGATTCGACAAATGCAGGTAAGCGCCAGACCCTCCACTCGTATAGTCCATCTCATTGATTTGTCCGCAGTAGAGCATCAGTTCGGCAACAGCGTCGGCAGCCTCGCCAGTATCTTCGTAATTATAGGTCTCCGTCATCTTATCCCACTTGAACACCGTAGGGGCTAGTTCATTCATGAAGAATTCCTTTTCGGATGTAGTATATGCAGGGATTGCGCCTGTAGCATCCTGAGGCCATCGGTGATAGTACATCACCTGTGCCAAAGCAGTAGCCACACAGCCCGTAACACTTCTTTCTTTGCCATCCATCGGGCACAGCAAATTATACGGAGCGCCCTGATTCCACTTTGTACGAATTAGCGGCTCAATAGCAGCATAGTAAACTTTCTCCTGAGCATTCTGCACCTGCTGGTCGTCAAGCGACCGTATCGACTGCTCATAATAGTCCATCCACGACTTAACATTCTCAGGCATATTACTAATATCGAACGAACCGCTGTCACAATAACCCAGAATAGCCTCAGTACGATCGTCACCAGAGACTATTACGAAACCATCATTGCCCTCAGCATTAAAAACATAGTATGCACTATTCTCAGCATTCTTAGGCATGGCACGGCGCAGGTTCTTCTGCTTGAACGACTTGTCCTGCATAAACTTGCGGGCTTTCTCTAATGCCTGCTCCTCAGTCACTTCTCCTGCACTCATCGCCACACAAGCGAGCAATGCAATCATCAGAATAGCAAATTTCTTCATAGGATATTTCATTGTTGATAAGCTTTTACGGCCTGTATTATCGTATTTTTCATCTCATCCCAAGGTGTATCTATAAACATCACAGTCTAATGTGAAGCCATCACCAACAACAGGTTTATCAATCCAAGGATATCGGCTATAATCCACAAAGTCCACTTTTACATGATTAACTATTGTCTGCAAAATAATCTTGCCACGGTTAAGGACAGCAACATCTCCTACGCGACGCACGGCATCAATCAACAATTCTTTGTCGTCCGGCAAGCACCCAAAGAAATCCAAGTCAACAGATTGACGATGACCATACTGAAGCGCCAAAGCTGTTCCCCCAACCAAGCGAGTTTCCTGCAACTCTGGCTGTGCTGAGAGTTTTTTTAGGAGTTCCAGGGTGTCGGGTTGGATTGTCTGAAGTGATAGCATCTATAGTCCTCTTTGTTTGTATTTGACATTGCACATATGAAAGAAAGAGCCATCGGATCAAGAGTCCGCAAGCGTTTGCAGTCAGCTACGATGCGATTCATTCCATAAAAGTCTCGCGTTAGTCTCCAATCTTGCAAGGTTCCATAATCCAACACACGTTGGATTAGCCCCGCTGAATGGTGCTCAACATCCATCTGATTGCGGTCAATATCCCAAAAGAGTGATGGGGACAATTGTGATATATATGAAACAGCCGACATGCTTTTCAATTCACAAGCTTCCATTATTCTAATATATTACATCGTTATACCGACGGCAAAGATAATTAAAAAAAGCGAAAGAGCAAAACTTTTAGTTGTAATTTAACTCACTCCCTATAAAACACCTCCGGAAAAAATCATGCAAGAAGAATACTGAGAAGATGTTCGCCAGCAAAATTCTGATGCTGATTAGGAAAATTCTGATGGTCAGAAATAAAATTCTGATGGTCAGAATTCCAGAAATCAGCATCAGAATTTTTGTAATCGGCCTTCTCGCTGATGACTCGGTCGGAATTCCATTTCTGGAGCGACAAACCACATAGATTGCTAATTAAGTTATTAACCTACACCCGCTACACCCACAACACCCGCACTGGGTATCGCGGGTGTTGTGGGTGTAGGGTGATTTTCTGATTCACTATATATAGATCTGGATATTTGTTTCAACTCAGCAGATGCTGGTCGAAATACTGCTGGATATCATCCTTATAGCTGTCGGAGATGGGAATATACTGGTCGCCAAAGACAATGCGAAAACGATCGACGGAATGTACCCGCGTCATGTGAACGATATAAGAGCGATGGGTGCGCAGAAACTCCGGACGGGGAAGATAGTCTTCAAGCTTCTTCATATTCATGAGCGACATGATTTTCTGACCATCGGCAAGGTATATACGCACATAATCCTTGAGTCCCTCGATATAGAGAATGTCGTCAAGGGCAACACGCAGCAGCTTGTAGTCGCTCTTGACAAACATAAAGCGGTCTTGGGCGTAGGTCTGCTGCTTCTGCATGGTTGACAACATGTCGAACGCCTTCTTGGAAGCACGCAGGAAGTCGTCGTATGAGATGGGCTTGAGCAGATAATCGATAGCCGACACCTTATAGCCCTCGATGGCATACTGCTGGAAGGCTGTGGTGAAGACAATCTTTGTCTCGGAAGGCAACACCTTGGCAAACTCAATGCCTGAGAGTTCGGGCATCTGTATGTCGAGAAACAGCAACTGGACGGGATTTTCGCGCAGATGCTTCATTGCCTCGAGAGCAGAACCGTAAGTGCCGACAAGATGCAGGAATGGTGTCTTCTCGGCATAGCTCTTCAGCAGGCCTGCTGCCAAAGGCTCATCGTCGATAATAGCACAATTGATGGTCATGGGGGTTTGAGTATTGAGTTTTGAGTGATTAATTATTATGTATCTCGATGCGGGAGGTATAGACCTTCCCATCGGCACTGACACCACGATTCCATGTGTAACGGCCGGGATAGGCAAGGTCGAGACGACGCTGCACCTGCTGAAGTCCGATGCCGTGGCCGCTATGGTCGCTGGCAGACTTGGGGTGGTTGGAGTTGGAGATGTCGCAAGTGATGGACTTCTCATCGGCACTGATGACTATGTGGATGAAAGAATGCTCGGTGGCGCTGACGCCATGCTTGAAGGCATTCTCTACCAACGAGATGAATATCATAGGGGCCACAGAGACATGAGAATTAAGGACGGAGAACCGGGATGTCACATCGACCGACTCTGGCAGACGGATGCGCATCAACTTTATATAGTTCTCAAGAAACTCCACTTCGTCGGACAGCGGCACCAGGGGTTGCTGGGTGTTGTAGAGCACATGGCGCAACAAGCGGGACAGTTCCTGTATGGCCTCCTGAGCCTTGGGGGCATCGAAGGCGGTGAGGGCATAGATATTGTTGAGGGTGTTGAGAAGGAAATGGGGGTTAATCTGCGAGCGCAGATTGCTGAGCTCGGCATCAGTGCGCGCTGCCTCGGCATCACGACGTGCCTGTTCAGACTTCTGCCACCTCATAGCAAGCCGGATGGTGGTGGCTACTGCTGCCGTCACCGTGAGATTGAAGACATCGCGAATAAAGAAGCCTACAGCCGGCCACAGGTTAACATCGTCATTATTTCTATCATAGAGTGAATGGACATAGGTCATCCAGATATGCAGACCTATGGCGAGCGACACTATCACGACAGTGTTAACAACAAGGAAGTAACGGTGGTGACCGCTGGTAAAATGATAGGGCGTGAGCCACAGATAGTTCAGATAGAACACAAGCATGAATGCCAGTGGCACTATGCTCATCATCAGAAACTGTATGGCGGTAACGCCCTTGCCATGATTGACAAACATCATGGGTGACAAGAACATTACCAACCATACGGCTACATGAATCAAAATCTCTGTTCGCTTATTCATCTTTACAGTGTTTACCTTATTCGTGACGGATGGCTTCTATCGGATCCATATTGGCTGCCTTCTGGGCAGGAATATAACCGAAGAGCACTCCTATGCAGACGCAAACCAGGAACGACACATAGATACTCCATGCCGGCACGCTGCTGGGCATTCCAAACGTCGGGAGGAAAGCACTGGCGCCGCATCCTACAAAGATGCCCAACAGTCCGCCAGTGACGGATATGAGTACCGACTCTATCAGGAACTGGAGAGAGATGACCGGTCCTGTGGCTCCAACGGCCATGCGAAGACCTATCTCCTTGGTGCGCTCGGTAACTGACACAAGCATGATGTTCATGATGCCGATACCGGCCACTAACAGCGAGAATGCTGCTGCCACCACAAGTATGAGGGTGACGGTGTCCATAGTGCTCGACATGGTTTCCATCATCTCGGCTTGCGAACGGATGGTGAAATCATCGTCGGCATCTCCTTTGAGTTTGTGATTGTCGCGCAGAATCTGAGTGAGTTCCTCTATTGCGGCATCCGACAAATCTTCTGTAACGGCCGAGCAGACTATGCTCGAGAAGAATGTCTGGGCGGCAATACGCTTCATGACCGTAGTGTATGGGGCAATGACGACATTGTCTTGGTCCATACCCCATGAATTGTAGCCCTTCGACTTCAGCACTCCTACGATGCGCATGGGGATGCTCTTGAAGCGGATGGTCTTGCCGATGGGATCGACGTTGCTGCCGAACAACTCATCGACAATGGTCTTACCTACCACGCAAACCTTGGCGGCCTTCTTGATATCTTCGTCGGTAAAACAGTCGCCCTCTTCTATGGTCCACTGCTTTATGTCAAGATAATCGGTTGACTCACCATACATCGAGGTATTGGTATTGTTGTTGCCATAGATAACCTGTCCGGAGGCCGTAACCTCGGGGGATACCTTTGTCACGAATTTCTTCTCGCGCAGAATGCGTTCGTAATCGGCCATCTTCAGGGTCTGCATACTCGACGGGTCTTGACGGACACCGCCTCGCATATCGGCACCAGGACGTATGGTCAGCAAGTTGGTGCCCATAGTTGACAGTTCCTGACGAATGCTCTCCTTCGAACCTTGTCCGATGGCCATCATGATAATGACGGCAGCAACACCAATGATGATACCCAACATTGAGAGGAAGGAGCGCATCTTGTTGTTGGCAACGGCCTTGAAACTTACTTTAAATAGATTTAGTATATTCATAAAAACTTGGGTGGGCTGAGTCTTAGTCGTCAACGGGTTTGGGCAGAGCGGCCAGAGCCTCGGCTGCCGATTTGATATTAGTATTGATAGTGTCCTCGCGAATCTTGCCGTCGCGCAGGTTGATATTACGACTGCTATATTCAGCTATCTCAGGGTTGTGGGTTACGAAGATAATGGTGTGACCCTGCTTATAGAGTTCCTGAAACAGCACAAGCATCTCGAACGACGTACGGGTGTCGAGGTTACCGGTAGCCTCGTCGGCCAACAGCACGGCAGGGTCGTTGACCAAGGCACGGGCTATGGCAACACGCTGCATCTGACCACCCGACATCTGATTCGACTTATGCTCCAGACGGTCGCCCAAGCCTACGGCCTGAAGGGCCTTGACAGCAGCAGCACGACGCTGACGGGCATCATACTTGTTGTTATACATCAGAGGCAACTCCACATTTTCTACGGCTGTGGTCTTGGCCAGCAGATTGTAGTTCTGGAAGACGAAGCCGATCTTCTGGTTGCGCAGATGGGCACGCTGAGTCTTCGACATCTGGCGCACGCTGACACCGTCGAGGAAGTATTCTCCACTGGTAGGGGTGTCAAGACAGCCTAACTGGTTGAGAAGCGTGGACTTGCCGGAACCTGACGTTCCCTGGATAGTGACAAACTCGCCTTCGTATATCTTGAAAGACACACCACGCAAAGCCTTCACGGTCTCAGAGCCTACCTGGAAGTAGCGTTTCACATTCTGCAGTTCGATGACTACTTTCTTATCCATTATTTCTTCTGTTGGTTGTTGTTCCTGTTATTGCCTCGCGGACGTGGCATGAAGGGGTTGCTGGCCTGCTGCTCTCCCTCAGGCGACTCGGAGCCGTTGAAAGAGAAATCTACCAACACTTCTGTTCCCTCGCTGATGCCGCTTACTATCTCGGTCAGCATTCCATTAGTGGTGCCTGTCTCTACCTTGTGGGCCTTGAAGGTGTTACCCTCCAGAGTCCATACCTTAGTAGGTGCTTCGGTATCCTCTATGGTCTGTCCCTTCTGAAGGATAGCCTCGTTGGGCATGAAGCGAAGGGCCTTTGACGGTACAGCGAGAATATCATTCTTCTCAAGGGTGAAAATCGTGACGTTTGCTGTCAGACCGGGCTTCAGCTTCAGGTCGGCATTGGGTGCAGAGATAACAACCTCATAGGTCACAACATTGCTCGTAGTGGTGGCTTCCTGACGCACCTGTGTCACCCTACCCTCAAACTTATCATCGGGGAAGGCGTCAACAGTGAACGTCACGCGCTGTCCCTCCTTCACGCCACCAATGTCGGCTTCGTCGATATCGGCAATAACGCGCATATCGGTCAGGTCCTTGGCGATGGTAAACAGTTCCGGGGTATTGAAAGAGGCAGCCACTGTCTGGCCTTCCTCAACCGACTTTGACAGTACGACGCCGTCGATAGGACTCGTGATGGTGGCATAACTCAGGTTGGTCTGGGCCTTCTGAACACTCTCGCGAGATGTGGCAACCTGCTGACGGGCCTTGTCATAGCTCAGACGGGCATTCTCGTAATCATCGGCACTTACCAGTCCCTTCTCATAGAGTGTCTTATACCTATTATAATTTGTCGTCTCGTAATTCAGAGTGCTCTGGGCACTTGAAAGGTTGGCCTGGGCAGTCTTCAGTTCACTAGTCAGATTGGTCTTGTCCAACTCGGCTATCACCTGCCCTTTCTTTACGATTGAGTTGTAGTCAACATAGAGTTTCGATACAATACCACTGACCTGGGTACCGACAGTCACCGAGGTTACTGGCTCGATGGTGCCCGTAGCAGTAATAGATGTGTGGATGTCCTGACGCTCAACCTTACTGGTTTCGAACGACACTTTCTCTTCTTTCTTTCCACCTGACATGAGCCAGGCAACAATGGCTATCAAGGCTACCAAGCCTACGCCAATCCAAATTTTCTTGTTTTTCATCATCTTTTATATTTTCATTGTTTCTCCCTGATAGAATTTGAGCAGTTGCTGACTAAGGATTGTCATATACTTAGACTGCAGCTTATTCTGCTGGGCAGTAAGCAACTTGTCCTTACCTGTCATCAACTCAACAATATTTTTAAGTCCCAACTGGAACTGCTCCGACAGAAGGTCGTATGAGGTCTGCTCGCTCTCAACAGTGGTTAATGCAGAACGGAACTTCTGCTGGTTGGTAAGAGCATCGAGCCAATAGCCTTCAATAGTAGAATAGAGATTCTTCTGCTTGTCAATCAAATCAAGCTGGGCTTGCTCACGGGCTATCTGAGCCTTATTGACGGCTGTCTTTGTCTTGCGACCGTCAACGATGGGGATGCTAACACCAAGTCCGGCAGAGGCATCAAAATTGGTCTTTATCTGATTACCCCACCCGTTGGAACTCAACGAGTTTGTAGAGGTACCGAGGCCACCGGTGACACTCAGCGTAGGAAGCCATCCGGCCTTGGCAATCTTTAACTGCAGATCACCCGACTCAATATTCAGCTTGGCATTCTGTATTTCAGGACGAGCAACGAGGGCCGACTCATAGACTTCCGTCATGGAAGGTATGTCGGCAAGGGCTTGCTCATCGGTTGTCTCGGGAACGGCAACGTCGAACGACTCACCATCAGTAATCTCCAACAGCTGCTTCAACTGCAACTTGTAGTTGGCCAACTGGCTCTCTGCTTCAACAATGCTGTATTCATCGCTGGCACGCTGGGCAGTTAACTGGGCAAGGTCGGCCTTCGACATTTTTCCAACCCCTACCATTTGCTGGCCTCGCTCTTCGTTCTTCTTGCTGGTAGTCAGACTCTGACGGTGTACATCGATTGCCTCTGTCATATACAGAATCTGAACATACAACTGAGCTATCTTCTCCTGTATGGAGTTCGCTGTCTCGCTGATGCTCAAATCGGCCTGCTCCTCGGAAAGACGATTCAGACGAACCTGATTGGTGTTCTGACCGCCATTCCATACCGTCCAAGAGGCATTAAGTCCATAAGAGCCATTGTAATAGGCTTTGTCAACTTTGGTATTCACCGTCCCGTTGGTCACAGTAGTTGTGCCGGAGTCCTGCCACGGACGGTAGCCTACACTCTGGTTTGTCGAGGCCGACAAAGTGGGAAGCAATGCTGCCTGCGACTGTTTGCGGTCTTCAGTAGCACTCTGACGCTTCAGCTGGGCTTGTTTCAGCGTGATGTTGTTCTCAATGGCGTATGTCAGACAATCCTCAAGTGTCCACAGCTTTTGGGCTGAGGCATTGATGCTCATCATGACTGCCAGAATCATTATTACTTTTCTCATATACATTATTATTTATTATTCATTTCTGTTTTGAAGCATAAACTTCCTTATTCGGTTGCAAAGGTAAATACTTTTAGCGAACGCTCAAAAAAAGATAGATATTTTAAGCCGGTTAGTAGAAATAAATAGCTA
This sequence comes from uncultured Prevotella sp., assembly GCA_946186115.1. GTDB lineage: Bacteria > Bacteroidota > Bacteroidia > Bacteroidales > Bacteroidaceae > Prevotella. Next base: position 39,398 of record CAMHLV010000021.1, read on the forward strand.
AAACATCGATAAGATACGGCAAATTAACGAGATTTTAACACTTTTCTTTTGCTTTTCATTCCTTTATTAGTAATTTTGCATCCAGTATGGCTAAAGACAAGACAATGTACGTCTGCGAGAACTGCGGACAGGAATCACCCAAATGGATCGGAAAGTGCCCTGCATGCGGACAATGGAACACCTTCAAGGAAATCAAGGTCAGTTCCTCTGTGTCGGCTCCGTCAAGAGGAATTAATGCTGGTACTTCAATACAAAACAAAGGGCGAGAAGCGGCTAAGGTGCTTCGACTAAAGGATATTTCAGCACATGATGATCCGCGCATCGATATGAACGATGCAGAACTGAACCGGGTGCTGGGAGGTGGTTTGGTACCTGGTAGCATAGTACTGCTTGGAGGTGAGCCAGGTATCGGAAAATCGACACTGTCGCTGCAAACCATGCTAAACATCTCTGACAAGCGAATTCTGTATGTCAGCGGAGAAGAAAGCGCACACCAACTGAAAATGAGGGCCGAAAGAATCATGGCAAAGAAATCGACAGACAACGTCATGATGCCGCACGACAATTTCCTCATCCTCTGCGAAAACTCTCTTGAGGCTATATTTGAACATATCAAGGAGATTCAGCCCGATCTACTTGTCATCGACTCCATACAGACCATATCAACTGAAGACGTAGAATCAAGCGCTGGCTCTATAGCACAGGTAAGGGAATGCGCTGCCGCACTGCTGCGCTTTGCCAAAACAAGCGGAGTGCCGGTAATACTTATTGGACATATTACAAAGGAAGGTACACTGGCTGGTCCAAAAATCCTTGAACACATAGTAGATACCGTCATCCAGTTTGAAGGCGACCAGCACTATATGTACCGCATTCTGAGAAGTATAAAAAACAGATTCGGCTCAACATCTGAACTCGGAATATACGAAATGCAGCAAACAGGACTGCGACAAGTGTCAAACCCGTCAGAACTGTTACTTACCGACGACCACGAGGGGCTCTCTGGAGTGGCTATATCAAGTGCTATAGAGGGGGTAAGGCCTTTCCTCGTTGAAACACAGGCATTGGTAAGCAGTGCCGCCTACGGAACACCGCAGAGATCGGCCACGGGATTCGACCAGCGACGACTAAACATGTTGCTGGCAGTACTGGAGAAGCGAGTGGGATTCAAACTCATGCAAAAGGATGTGTTCCTGAACATCGCAGGAGGACTGAGAGTCACTGATATGGCAATGGATCTCAGCGTCATTGCTGCTGTATTATCATCCAACGTAGATACACCTATCGATGAGGGATGGTGCATGGCCGGTGAAGTGGGACTCTCTGGAGAGGTGCGCCCTGTGGCTCGTATAGAGCAACGCATATCTGAAGCCGAAAAACTGGGATTCCAGCACATCATCATTCCCAAATACAACATCTCGGGGCTGAACCGCAAGAAATTCAACATAGAACTGGTGCCGGTAAGAAAGGTAGAAGAGGCACTAAGAACATTATTCGGATAAACTAATGAAAGACAGTGTTTTGATTTTAAGTGGAGGGATGGATTCTACAACCATGCTCTACGACAAGCAGGAGAGAATTGCATTGGCAATTACATTCGACTATGGGTCGAAGCATAATGCACGTGAAATACCATTTGCAAAAATGCATTGCCAGAGACTGGGCATCAAGCATATCGTTATTCCTCTCGACTTCATGACACAATACTTCAAGAGTTCTCTACTACAAGGAGGAGAGGAAATACCAGAAGGGCACTATGCCGACGAAAATATGCGTTCGACAGTAGTACCATTCCGCAACGGGATAATGCTATCAATTGCTGTAGGCATAGCAGAAAGCAACGGACTGAAATATGTCATGATGGCAAACCATAGCGGAGACCATACCATCTATCCTGATTGCACACCGCAGTTTGTTGAAGCATTCAACAATGCCGCCATGGCAGGAACTTTCGTTAAAGTCGCTCTATGCTCACCATACACTAACATGACAAAAGGTGAGATTGCAAAACGTGGAAAAGAACTTGGTATCGACTACAGCGAAACATGGTCGTGCTACAAAGGAAACGAACGGCACTGCGGGCGTTGTGGCACTTGTGTCGAACGCCGCGAGGCTCTGGCAGAAGCTGGCATAGAAGACCCGACAATCTATGAAGATTAACTAAAACCCTATTATTATATATAAGGTATAGGTATCAAAAGTTAATCACATAGTTATGCTTGAATCGCTGCGTGTCAAAAAACACAATGCCGCAGTAATACAAATCAAAAGTGGTACCGACGCGTTCATCGTTCACAATTCTGCGCCAACGATCCCAATCTATATATATATCCTCCACAACAAGGATACTCTCCTGATCACACTTTTCTAGTAATGTGTTGATTCTGTCATGGTCACAAATAACAACACATTCTAATTCAACCCTATTAATCTCTTCAACAAGATTAATATTATGAGAACCGGCAATAAACCATTTACTATATGGATTATCACACATGCACTTTGGTTTGCGCCAATTAGCAAGACGGAAATACAAACGACCTAGTTTCCGCCTCTGCCAGTTGGATTCATCTATTTCATTATAAGCATAATATGGCCAATGCTCGTTCACAACAGAACGAACAAAACCATAATCGGTGGGAGACTGAATGCCAAATCCCAACGACCTATGAACACGAGTGAGCCATATCCACAACCGACGAACCTGATTCATCGTTGCAAAGATACGAAAAAACGAGTGCAGAACAAAAGAATTTATTCTTTTTTATGCCGAGTGACAGTATCTTCGCAATATCGCAATGATACGTAACCATAAAACAAAAAGAAATCCTGCAGTCTTAAAGACTACAGGACTTCGCTTGAAAAAGTGGCGGCCTCCTACT
>CAMHLV010000022.1 GCA_946186115.1 uncultured Prevotella sp.
AGATTACCGCCAATATCGACCCCAACCACCGCTCATGTATCGCCTTCTGTAAGGTTTGTAGTGGTAAGTTCCAGCGCAACCAGCCATATCTGCATGTCCGCCAGGGAAAGACACTACGTTTTACCAGTCCTACTCAGTTTATGGCTCAGCGCAAGAGCACCATCGATGAGGCTTGGCCCGGCGATATCGTTGGTCTGCCCGACAATGGCATCTTCAAGATTGGCGACACACTGACCGAGGGCGAGCAGTTGCATTTCCGTGGTCTGCCATCGTTCTCGCCAGAACTCTTCAAATACATCGAGAACGATGACCCCATGAAGTCGAAGCAGTTGCAGAAAGGTATCGACCATCTGATGGACGAGGGCGTCGCCCAGCTGTTTGTCAACCAGTTTAATGGCCGCAAGATTATCGGAACGGTAGGTCAGTTGCAGTTCGAGGTTATCCAGTACCGACTCGAGAACGAATACAATGCCAAGTGCCGCTGGGAACCCGTTCATCTCTACAAGGCATGCTGGATAGAGAGTGACAACGATGCAGAATTGGAGAACTTCAAGAAGCGCAAATATCAGTATATGGCCAAAGACAAGGAAGGTCGCGATGTCTTCCTGGCAGACTCTGGCTATGTGCTCTCTATGGCTCAGGAGGACTTCAAGCACATCCGCTTCCACTTTACCAGCGAGTTCTAATTCGTAATTCGAAAATCCGTAAATTGTAAATATATCAAGGTGAATAGAGAAGAAGATATAAAAAAAGCAGTAGAAGTACTGCGCAAAGGTGGAGTAATACTATATCCGACGGATACGGTATGGGGTATAGGCTGTGATGCCACCAATGCCGAGGCCGTGAAGCGAGTGTATGAAATCAAACAGCGCGACGACTCAAAGGCTCTCATCTGCTTGGTTGACAGCGATGCCCGACTGCAACGCTATGTCCGCAACGTGCCCGATGTGGCATGGCAGCTGATTGACAGCCTGCAGGCTGGCGACTGTAAGCCAACGACACTCATTCTCGACGATGCCGTCAACCTTGCGCCCAACCTAATTGCCGATGACGGAAGCATAGCGCTTCGCATCACTAATGAGCCTTTTTCCAAGGAACTGTGTTTCCGCTTCCAGAAGGCACTGGTATCTACCTCTGCCAATATCAGCGGTGAGCCTGCCGCACAGAACTATTCCGACATCGACCCCCGCATCCTGGAGGCTGTCGATTATGTTTGCTGGTCGCGCCGTCAGGAACATAAGCCCCATCTGCCATCCAGCATCATCAGGCTAAAGAACGACGGACAGGTTACAATTATCAGAAAGTAATGCTTACAACTCAGGATACAGCAGACAATAGCCAGGATACAGTGGTCAAGAGCCATGAAACATGGTTGACGCGCCTTCACCAATGGCGTGTTGAACATGTGAGCGACAAGATGTTTGTTCTCATCTTGGCGTTTCTGGTGGGATTGCTGTCGGCAGTAGCAGCCTTTGTGCTCCACGGCCTCATCAATCAGATTGTTGCTCTGCTGACTGGACGTTTCCATGCCAACTCCTCCAACTGGCTATATTTGGTATATCCGGTAATAGGTATCTATCTGACGTCGCTATTCGTAAGATACATAGTTAAGGATAATATCTCGCACGGCATCACGCGCATTCTATATGCTATCTCGTCGAACAGGAGCCGCCTGAAAGGACATAACACGTGGTCGAGCGTCATAGCATCAGCCATAACCATCGGCTTTGGCGGTTCTGTGGGTGCAGAGGCTCCCATTGTGCTTACTGGTTCGGCTATAGGCTCCAACCTCGGACAGTTGTTCAAACTCGACAATAAGACGCTGATGACACTCGTGGGCTGTGGAGCTGCAGGTGCAATAGCGGGCATCTTCAAAGCCCCGATAGCAGGACTGGTCTTTACATTGGAAGTTCTCATGATCGACCTGACCATGGCTTCGCTGCTGCCAATCCTGGTCAGTTGTGTTACGGCGACTTGTTTTACCTACATCTTCAGCGGCAATGCAGCACTGTTCTCCTTCCATCTCGACAGCGACTGGACGGTGCAGCGCGTGCCTGCCTCTATCCTGCTTGGTATCACGTGCGGACTGGTCTCGCTGTATTTCATCCGTACTATGAATGCCTGCGAGGATATGTTTGCCCGTTTCAAGGACAAGCCTTATGTGAAACTCGTCATTGGCGGTGCCATATTGAGTACGCTCATCTTCCTGTTTCCGTCGCTATATGGCGAGGGCTACCACAGCATCAACCTGCTGCTGAACGGGCGTACTGAAGCCGACTGGAATCAGGTCCTCGACGGTTCGCTGTTCTACGGACACTCTGAATACCTTATTATATATATAGCACTTGTGCTGCTTACCAAGGTGTTTGCCACCTCGGCCACCAATGGCGGCGGAGGCTGTGGCGGTACGTTTGCTCCCTCGCTGTTCATTGGCTGTTTCACCGGCTTCCTCTTTTCTCGCCTGTGGAATATCCACCAGATAGGTGTTTACGTGCCAGAGAAGAATTTTGCCCTGTTGGGTATGGCCGGTGTGATGTCGGGTGTGATGCATGCCCCGCTTACGGGTATCTTCCTTATTGCCGAGATTACCAGCGGGTATAACCTGTTCATGCCATTGATGATAGTTTCTGTGGCCTCTTATCTTACCATTATCATCTTCGAGCCGCATAGCATCTATGGTATGCGACTGGCGCGTCAGGGACGCCTGGTCACCCATCATACCGATCATGCCGTGCTCACACTAATGAGTCTGGATTCAGTCATCGACCGCGACTTCCAGTCAGTGGAACCCGATATGGAACTGGGACAGATGGTGCATAAGATCAGCCGTTCGCGCAACAGTGTGCTGCCAGTGACCGATGCAGCAGGCAATTTATTGGGCGAAATTAATATCCTGAAGATACGCCACGTCGTTTTCCGTACCGAGCTATACCATCATTTCATGGCTCGTCAATTGATGACCGAACCTGCAGCCGTACTGAGCGACGACACGCCGATGGCGCAGGTCATGAAGACATTTGAGCGTACTCAGGCCGACTGGCTGCCAGTGCTTGATGCCAGCCACCATCTGAAAGGCTATATCTCTCGCCGCCGTATGTACGACATGTATCGCAAGATGGTTCACGACATGAGTCAGGATTAATGATTATTACAATTTCTATTATTACTTATTATGCGCAAAGAAGACCTTAGGATAGTATTTATGGGTACCCCGGAGTTTGCTGTGGAAACGCTGCAGGCGCTGGTGGAGAACAAGTATAATGTGGTGGCGGTGGTGACACAGCCCGACAAACCTGTGGGACGCCACGGCTCGGTGTTGCAGCCCTCTGCGGTGAAGCAGTATGCCTTAGAGCATGGATTGCCTGTACTGCAGCCTGAGAAAATGAAAGATCCGACGTTTGTGGAACAGTTGCAGTCGTATCATGCTAACTTGCAAGTGGTTGTGGCTTTCAGGATGCTGCCTGAGATAGTATGGGCGATGCCTGAATACGGCACCTTCAACGTGCATGCAGCCTTGTTGCCACAGTATCGTGGTGCTGCTCCGATCAACTGGGCAGTTATTAACGGCGAGACGGAGACGGGTGTGACTACTTTCTTCCTCGACCATGATATAGATACTGGCCGCATTATAATGAAGAAACCTTTTGCCATTCCTGATGATGCTGACGTAGAGTATGTTTATGACGGGCTGATGCGCTTGGGGGCTGAACTGTGTTTAGAAACGCTCGAAGCCATAGTTGCCGCCGACGGACATCCGGAAACAATAGCACAAGACACGCAGGTGACAGACCCCCTGGGCTGTGCACAGATGGGTCAGTCACCGTGTGTCATCAATTCTCAATTAAAGCCGGCACCGAAGATTTTTAAGGAGACGTGCGAGATTGACTGGACGAAGACTGCCAAGCAGGTGTACGACTTTGTGCGCGGACTGAGTCCTGTGCCTGGTGCATGGACAACGCTGGTAAGTCCCGACGGCAAGGAGACAGTGCTGAAAATCTACAAGTCACGAAAGATTGAAACAGTCTCCCCCTCAACCACTCTCTTGAAGGCGAGGGGAGTGTCGGGAGACGTCGTTGTGGAGGGTAAGTCGCTCTATGTTATGGCTGCCGACGAACTACTGGAAATCGTAGAACTGCAGTTGGCGGGCAAGAAACGTATGGCTGCACGTGACTTCCTGAATGGTATGAAAGACGTTGCTCTGTGCCACGTGAAATAATTTTCATATCTTAAATAATAAATAGGTATATTGTTGCGTTTCATTAATAGAAACATTAAACAGCGTATGCCTATGCAAAATTTTACTCAAGATGACTTTCAGCCAAATCCATCGACTATCCTGTTTATCAAGCAGTATGCCCGAATGTGTAATTTAAAGAAGAATGTTACCCATGGCTACAATGGTATCCCCGTCGTTGCTTGCTGCTGACTTCCTGCACCTGGACGACGAAATAGCGATGATTAACCGCAGTGAGGCCGACTGGCTTCATCTGGACGTGATGGACGGAGTCTTCGTCCCCAATATCTCTTTTGGCTTCCCTGTTTTGGAAGCTGTCGCAAGTAAGTGCGTCAAGCCCCTTGACGTTCACTACATGATAGTACATCCCGAGCAGTATATCCGCCAGACAGCCAAGTTGGGAGCTATGATGATGAATGTGCATGTGGAGGCATGTACCCACCTGCACCGAACAGTTCAGGAAATCCATGATGCTGGTATGAAGGCTGGTGTGACGCTGAATCCGGCGTCGCCAGTATCGCTGCTGGAAGATATTATCTGTGATGTCGATATGGTGCTGCTGATGAGTGTCAACCCCGGTTTCGGAGGTCAGAAGTTCATTGAGAACACTATTCAGAAAGTACAGCGCCTCCGTCAGCTTATCGACGACAGTGGCTCCAAGGCTTTGATAGAGGTTGATGGTGGTGTTCAGGGCGAGACGGCCCCACGGCTGGTAAAAGCCGGTACTGATGTGCTGGTGAGCGGCAGTTATGTGTTCAAGAGTCCTGCTCCTGAACAGACCATTAGCGATCTTCGCTCGCTTGTAAGGTAAGAGGTTATATCCTTTTCTTTATAGTTCCAGACTCAGGTGCATCTCGTTTTGGCGAGCCATGCGGCGCATGTTGATAAGTGCGTAGCGCATGCGGCCAAGTGAGGTGTTGATGCTGACGCCTGTGATGTCGGCAATCTCCTTGAACGACAGCTCCTGATAGAATCGCATATAGACCACCTCTCGCTGTGGGGCGGGCAGTGCGTTCATTAGATGGCGCACGTCGTTCATCACCTGCATGTTGACGTATTCGTTCTCGCGGTTGATGTCGAGAATGTCCTCGCTACGAAGGTTACTCAGGTCATTGTCTTTGGTGGGCTCCACGATATGCTCGTTTTTCTGCTTGCGGTAGCAGTCCATGATGACGTTGTGGGCTATGCGGGTGAGCCAGAACGAGAACTTGCCACAGTTGGTATATCTGCCTTCCTGTAAGCGGGTGATAACCTTGACGAACGTATCCTGGAACACGTCGTTAGCCAGTTCGGGGTCGCGGACCACGAATAATATGTACGAATAGAGCTTCTGCTGGTTGCGAGCTAATAACTCGTCAAACGCCCTGTTGTCTCCATCTATGTAAAGCAGTGCCAACTCTTCGTCGGTACAACTTGTGAAATCCTTCATAATTTAATGTCTTTTCTATGAAGTAGAGCTTTTTCCTATAGGCGATTGTTTGGTTTGTTATTAACTTTTCTTGTTATTTCGCTTGCAAAAGTATATAAAAATATCATACCCGCCAAATTATTTTTAGAGAAAATGCTATTTTTTCGCCAAAATGTCGTACCTTTGCTCATATTTATAACATTTATACACTTAGGGATATGTTGAAGCTATTCGTTCCAGGCCGTTTGTGCCTGTTTGGAGAACACACTGACTGGGCAGGTCACTATCGTACTATGAATGCAGATATCCTGCCAGGAGCCTCGATTGTGACGGGTATCGAACAGGGTATCTTTGCAGAGGTGGAGAAATCTACTATCTTCGAGATGCATAGTGATGCACCTGAGATTAGTGATGTGTGGCACGATTTCTCGTGTCGTATGAATGAGAACGAACTGAAGCGTGTGGCTAAGTCGGGCTCTTTCTTCTGCTATTGTGCCGGAGTAGCCTCATATATGCTTGAATGGTATAAGGTGGGTGGTGTGCGCATTCGCATCACCGGTATGTCGTTGCCTATCAAGAGCGGCCTGTCATCGTCGGCAGCCATTTGTGTCCTTGTCGCGCGCGCATTCAACTTATTATATGGTCTCAATCTCAATACGTTAGGCGAGATGAACATTGCCTATCTGGGTGAGTTGCGCACCTCGTCGCGTTGTGGTCGCCTCGACCAGGCCTGTGCCTTTGGCGTGAAGCCGATAATGATGACTTTCGACGGTGACGAAATAGAGGTGAAGTCGCTCAATGTGAGGAAGGAACTGCACTGGGTGTTTGCCGACCTCTGTGCAGAAAAGGATACTATCAGAATTCTTTCTGACTTGAACAAGTCGTATCCCTTTGCCAGCACCGATGAAGAGAAAAACCTGCATAAGGCACTGGGCGAGTGGAATCACGAAATAGTTGAAAAGGCTATCGAACTGATGGCCAGCGGAGATGTTGAGGCTCTGGGAAAACTCATGACGGATGCCGAGGACATGTTCGACAAGTATATTGCCCCAATGTCGCCAGCCCTTTGGGCTCCGAAACTGCATGAGGTGCTTCACGACCCGCAGATACAGCCCTTGGTGTATGGTGGTAAGGGTGTCGGTTCGCACGGCGACGGTTCTGTGCAGTTCCTGGCACGCAGCTCTGCCGACCAGCAGCAGCTGATGGACTATCTGAATGCACAGGGCATGAAGGCTTATTCGCTGACGTTGCATCCTGTTCACACCGTTCGTAAGGCAATAATCCCTGTAGCAGGCTTTGGCACCCGCCTCTATCCGGCCACCAGAACCCTGAAGAAAGACTTCTTCCCCATACCTTGTGCCGACGGCATGGTAAAACCCGTAATACTCATCCTGCTCGAGGAGTTGGTAAAGAGTGGAATAGAGGAAATTTGCCTTGTTCTGGGCTCTGAAGAAGAGCGTATTATGTACACCGACTTCTTCGAGCATCCGCTGTCTGACGAGCATCTGCGAAAGCTCAATGCCGAGGCTCAGGAGTATGAGAACCGCATTGTTGACATAGGAAAGCGCCTCCACTATGTCTATCAGCACGAAAAACGTGGCTTCGGTCATGCTGTCTGGCAGGCGGCAGACTTTGCCAATAACGAGCCGGTGCTGCTGTTGCTGGGCGACACCCTCTACCGCTCTAATACTAACAAACCATGTGCCCTGCAGATGATAGAGGAGTATGAGCAGTACAACCAGCTGATGGTCAGCATCCACAGCGTGCCTCTGTCAGACGTCAGTCACTATGGTATCATGAGTGGTGTGTGGGAGGACAAGCATCACACAATACTCAATGTTTCTATAATGAGCGAAAAACCCAAGGCCAGTTATGCTGAGGATTTTCTCGGAGTGCGTAATGCTGAGGGCGAGAAAGAGTATTACAGTGTGTTCGGACAGTATATCATCACTCCAGAGGTGTTTGAACAGTTGGCATCCGACATCCAGAAGGCCGATGCTGCCGGCGACACCACTAAGGAAATAGAACTAACAGCCGCCCTTGAGGCTGTTCGCCAAAAGAGCGGCATGATAGGTGTTCGACTCGACGGTGTTATGTATGATATGGGTAATCCCACAGCATTACGCCGTTGTGTAAGTGAGTTTGCGAGATAGTTTTTGAGTGTTGAGTTTAAATTTTCAATTCTCAATTCTCAATTTTCAATTTTCAATTTTCAATTTTAACTCATCTCTCATACTCCTCCGCACGTCGCATAAGATACTGGCCGTAGTCATTCTTTATCATTGGCTCGGCCAGTTTTTTCAGTTGCTCTTTGTCTATCCAGCCACGCTTGTAGGCAATCTCCTCAAGGCAGGCTACCTTCAGGCCCTGGCGCTTCTCGATAACCTCGATGAATGTAGAAGCCTCAGAGAGTGAGTCGTGCGTGCCGGTATCCAGCCATGCAAAACCGCGCTGCAGTGTCTGTACCAGCAGGTTCTTCTTCTCCAGATACACTTGGTTGACGGTGGTTATCTCCAATTCTCCGCGTGCCGACGGCTTGATGTTCTTCGCAATATCCACCACGCTGTTCGGATAGAAATACAGTCCCACCACAGCATAGTTCGACTTAGGCTTCTGCGGCTTCTCCTCGATGCTTAGGCAGTTGCCGTCTTTGTCGAATTCAGCCACACCGTAGCGCTCTGGGTCGTTCACCCAATAGCCGAATACGGTGGCGCGTCCGTCTTCTTCGGCACTCTTCACAGCCTGTTTCAGCATGCCGGTGAATCCGCTGCCGTAGAAAATGTTGTCGCCAAGAACTAGGCATGCGCAATCGTCGCCGATAAACTTCTCGCCAATGATGAATGCCTGGGCCAGTCCGTCGGGACTCGGCTGCTCGGCATATTCAAATCTCACTCCCAGTTCAGAACCGTCGCCAAGCAGACGCTTGAAGCCAGGCAGATCGTAAGGAGTAGAGATGATAAGAATCTCGCGAATGCCAGCCAGCATCAGCGTCGAGATGGGATAATAAATCATTGGTTTGTCGAAAATCGGAATCAACTGCTTTGACACACCTTTGGTGATGGGATAGAGGCGCGTGCCGCTGCCTCCTGCTAATACGATACCTTTCATGTTATATTCGTTTTTAAGTCATTCTGGCTGCAAATATACAAAATAAATTGAAAATTGAAAATTGAAAACTGAAAATTATATAGGCGACAGCAATTTTTTCACTTTTCACTCTTCACTTTTCACTTAAAATTAGTACCTTTGCACAATAAATTTGATAATATGACATTTTTTGCTAAATTATTCGGTAAGAAGGAGGAACAACAGAAAGCAGGAGGCATGGAGGATTTCATGACCTTGATACGTGTATATTTTCAGTCAGTTATGGCCGCAGACCTCGGCATCACCAATATGGCTGCACTGCCCGACCTGAGAGTGTTCAAGACTACTCTGAAGATACCCACACAGAACAATAAGCTCGGACTGGCCGAGAAGTCAAGGTGCAGAAAGATGCTCAAGGAACTCTATGGCATGGATGATGATTTCACCAAGGAGATAGACCAGAGCATCCGCAAACGCTGCAAGAAACCTCAGGATGTGCAGACTTATATGTATCAGTTCAGCGGCTTCTCACAGGACTTGATGATGCTTACCGGTAACCTCATGAAGTTCAAGCTCCGCCTGCCCAGCTTCTTCAAGGGAGCAATACGGACGATGACAGAAAAAACTGTTAATGATATCTACAACAAAAACGACTTCAGCGACCCTGGAGTGATGAAGACTGTGGTGGCTATCCGACAGTACACCCAGAAACTGGGATTCTCACAAACATGGGTTACAAATTTCGTTTATAAGGTGGTGATGCTTGCGAAAAAAGAGCCGCGAAGCAAAAACGACGATTAAAAAATCTTAATTATTGACATATAATTGTTAATTTACTGCTACTGATGGACAATTGTCAATAATTCTAAGTAATTTTGTAGCATAAAGTGAAGTAGCATGACAGCTAACGAAAAAACTTTGGCAACCTTTGAGACCCGTGTCAGGCAGATGATTCTCCGCTTTCAGGAGCTGAAAAAGGAGAACCAGGAGCTTTATGGCATGGTGGAAAAGCAGGAGCAGGATATCAAACAACTGCAAGCCAAGGTCGAACAGCAGCAAAATGACTACGATTCACTGAAAATGGCCAAGATGATCGAGATTACTGACGGCGACCTCGAGGGAGCCAAAGACCGGTTGTCGAAGCTTATACGTGACGTCAACAGGTGTATTGCGATCCTAAGCGACGAAAAATAGTAAGGAGAACAAGCCATGGCAGAACAGGACAAGGACAGACTACATATCAGGCTGCATGTTTACGACGATGATATCGAGGTTAAGGTCAACCGCGATGAAGAGGAGTACTATCGTAAGGCAGCCAAGCTCATCACTGAGCGCTACAATGCTTATGCTCAGGCATATAAAGGGCGCAAGAGTGAACATACAGTGGCGCTGATGACCCTCATCGATATTGCGCTGATGTATCAGAAAGAGCGTTCCCACAATGATACCTCGCCCTATGATAATGTTCTCGCCAAGCTGACGGCCGAAATAGAGGAAGGCCTCAAGTAATGACGGCCTCCTGCGACTGAGAACATTAACTCAATATATAAGTATTTTTATGAACATCATTGTTGCTATTATTGCCATTGCAGCGGCCTTGATTATAGGTGGCCTCTGCGGCTTTATGATTTTCCGCTTTGTCATCAAAGGGAAATATAATGAGATGGTTGATGCCGCCACAAAGGAGGCTGAAGTTATCAAGGAAAAGAAACTGCTCGAAGTAAAGGAGAAATTCCTCAACAAGAAGAGCGAACTCGAGAAAGAAGTGCAGCAGCGCAATCAGCACATTCAGCAGAGCGAGAACAAACTGAAACAGCGCGAAATCTCACTCAACCAAAGACAAGAAGAACTGGGACGCCGCAAGAATGATCTCGACAACCAGCAGACTCGTATCGATAATGAGAAGAAGCTGCTCAATCTGAAGCAGGAGGAACTTGAGAAGATGCAATTACAGGAGCGTGCAAAACTGGAGGAACTCTCCGGACTTTCTGCCGACGAGGCCAAGGCCCGCCTGGTTGAGTCGCTCAAGGATGAGGCTAAGACCGATGCCGCTGCCTATATCAACGAAATCATGGATGAGGCCAAACTCAATGCTAATGCTCAGGCCAAAAAGATTATCATTCAGACTATACAGCGCGTGGCTACTGAGACTGCCGTTGAGAATTCCGTCTCTGTATTCCATATTGACAATGACGATGTCAAGGGACGAGTAATCGGACGTGAGGGACGTAATATCCGTGCACTGGAAGCCGCCTGTGGTGTTGAAATCGTCGTCGATGATACCCCTGAGGCCATCGTAATCTCAGCTTTCGACCCCATCCGTCGCGAAACATGTCGTCTGGCCCTTCACCAGCTGGTGGCCGACGGACGCATTCACCCCGCTCGTATCGAGGAAGTTGTGGCTAAGGTAAAGAAACAGCTTGAGAACGAGATTATTGAGACTGGTAAGCGCACCACAATCGACCTCGGTATCCACGGACTCCATCCAGAGCTCATCCGCATTATCGGTAAGATGAAGTATCGCTCATCTTACGGCCAGAACCTCTTGCAGCATGCCCGCGAAACAGCCAACCTCTGTGCTGTTATGGCTTCTGAACTCGGACTCAATCCCAAGAAGGCAAAGCGTGCCGGACTCTTACACGATATTGGTAAGGTGCCCGATGAGGAGAGCGAATTGCCACACGCACTCTATGGTGCCAAGATTGCTGAGAAGTTCAAGGAGAAACCTGATATCTGCAATGCCATCGGAGCACACCATGACGAAATGGAGATGCAGACGCTCTTGGCTCCCATCGTTCAGATATGCGATGCCATCTCTGGTGCCCGTCCTGGTGCCCGCCGTGAGATCGTAGAGGCATACATCAAGCGCCTCAATGACCTTGAGGCTATTGCAATGAGCTATCCCGGTGTTACCAAGACCTACGCCATCCAGGCTGGTCGTGAGTTGCGCGTCATCGTCGGTGCCGACAAGATGGACGATGCCGAGACCGAAGCACTCAGCGGACAGATAGCATCTAAGATTCAGAATGAGATGACCTATCCCGGACAAGTGAAGATAACGGTCATCCGAGAAACACGAAGCGTTGCTTACGCAAAATAATATTCACTTGGGGCAGGCTAAAACCTGCCCCAAGTTTTTTCCTTAATAATAAATAATGTCAGAAGAAGGGTAGAGGAAGTTATGATGATGAAACGTGATATATACTCATCTGCTGCATTGACAGCGTATATCCATGAGGTGGGATTCCTGCCGCTATTGAGCAGTGGCGTGTATGGCTTTTCTGCTGAGGAGGTGGTGGCCGACGACTGTCGCTATGTGGTGTTTCCTGATGGTGGCTGGGACTGGCCATTATGGAAATGGAAAGGTAGCATCGTGACCGATGGTGGGTGCGTATATGGTAAGTTCTTCGATAAGAAGGCGGGTTTCATCAGCCGTGAGTGGTGGCCGGATTTCTACAACTATCGTCGCAACAAGCACGGAAAGCCCATTGAAGGTTCGATAGAGGAGACTATTCTGCTGACGCTACAGGAGAACGGCAGTCTGATTACTCGTGAACTGAGGGCTGCCTGTGGATTTGACGGACCCAAGATGCGCAGCAAGTTCGATGGCTACGTCACCCGGCTGCAGATGGGGTGTTTTGTTGTGACAGAGGATTTTGTCTATCCTACGGACAAGCATGGCAGAGAATACGGATGGGGCTGGTCGTTGCTGACGACTCCAGAGTTGCTTTACGGACGTGAGGAATGTATCACAGAAAACACACCAGAAGAATCGTATCGCCGCCTGACAGAACACTTCCGCATGATTCTTCCCGATGCCACAGATAAACAAATCGCAAGGCTAATAGGATAAAAAGGTTCTTAAAAGAATTGGCTCTGAAAAGTTGAAAGCATGCTTTCCTTTTCAGAGCTCCTTTTAATCTTCGTGATCCCGTTGGGATTCAAACCCAAGACCTTCAGAACCGGAATCTGACGCTCTATTCAGCTAAGCTACGGGACCATTGTTTTTTAAAACGGCCACAAAGGTACGAAAATAAATTGAGAAAGGAGAATGGGGAAATGAGAATTATAATCTTTTAAGCATTGTATAATGGGTGCAAAATGATACGAAAATAAACGTAATGCTATCATTTTGCAAAAATATTTGGGTTTTTCGTGTGCAGTTTAATATAAAAGTAGTACCTTTGCACGCAAATTCGAAAAATAAGAGTTATGAGTCAACTTATAAAACCGATTGGATATCAGCCGTTGCTTGATACGAAACAGACCGAGCAAGGCATAAAACTGATAAAGGAGTTCTTTCAGCAGAACATATCAACGGAGTTGCGTCTGCGCCGTGTTACTGCCCCATTGTTTGTATTGAAGGGCTTGGGCATTAACGACGATCTGAACGGTGTTGAGCGTGCTGTAAGTTTTCCTATCAAGGACTTGGGTGATGCACGTGCAGAAGTGGTGCATTCGCTGGCTAAGTGGAAGCGACTGTCGCTAGCCGAGTATAAGATAGAACCAGGCTATGGCATATATACTGATATGAATGCCATCCGTGCCGACGAGGAACTGGATAATCTGCACTCGCTGTATGTTGACCAGTGGGACTGGGAGGCTGTGATTACCAAGGAGCAGCGCACTGTGGCATATCTGAAGGATGTTGTGGAGCGCATATATGCTGCCATCCGTCGTACAGAGTATCTTACTTGTGAGACATATCCTCAGATAAAACCCTTCCTGCCGGAGAAGATTACATTTATTCATGCCGAGGAGTTGCTGAAAATGTATCCAGACAAGACTCCCAAGGAGCGCGAGGATGCCATCTGCGAGGCTTATGGCGCTGTATTTATAATAGGTATAGGAGGAAAGCTTGCCAATGGTGAGAAGCATGACGGCCGTGCTCCCGACTACGATGACTGGTCGACGATAGGCGAGAACGGTTTGGCAGGTCTCAATGGTGACATACTGATTTGGTATCCTGTGCTCGGTCGCTCGTTCGAATTGTCGTCGATGGGTATCCGTGTTGACAAGGAGAGTTTACTGCGCCAGTTGAAGTTGGAAGGCAAGGAAGAGCGTGAGAGCCTTTATTTCCACCAGAAGTTGCTGAATGGTGAACTGCCGTTGAGTATTGGTGGCGGTATCGGACAGAGCCGTCTCTGTATGGTGCTGCTGCACAAGGGACATATTGGTGAAATACAGGCTTCTATCTGGCCCGACGAGATGCGTGCCGAGTGCAAGAAACTTGGAATGCAGCTGATTTAAGCCAGACGTAAGTCTAACATTTCCCGCAATTTAGCTATTGCGGGATTTTCTTTTTCCATCTCTTCATACTGCTCGCGGCGGGAGGGTATCTTGCCGTTGTCGGTATGTTCGGTCTGTTGCAGTGTCAGCGTGATATTGTCATTGTGCAGATGGAGTTTAAGGGTTTTTACGATGCTGCCTTTGATCTTCTCCATCTGTTCCATGGCGAGCTGGTTTTCCACAGAGACCTCTATTGCCGGGAATTCGGTAATTTTGGGGCTCATGTTTTTCATACGTGTGGCGATACCGCTCAGGTGCTGTGGCATGCGGTTGCACATAGAGAGCCATTCTAATTCCAGCTCGTGCTGTCCGAAATCCTTCTGTTCGGAGTCTTGGACTGGCTTTTCTCCCTTGTTCTCGGTCTGAATCCTATTGGCACCTTTGTTGCTGTTCCGTAGGTTGTTCCATGAGAAGCTGATACTGCTTTTTAGCTTTGGAGCGATGGGGGTGGATGGAGTAGGAGAGGTTGGGGGAGTCGTGGCAGTTGGCGTTGTGTTGCGCGAAGGGGTTGAGGCAGCAGGCTCAGCCGCAGCCACCTGTTGAGCTGCTTTCTTCGGCTGAGGCTGTTGCATCAGTTGCTTAAACAGGGATTTCAGTCTTCTGGGCTGACGCCCACTGGCAGGCCCCTCAGAGGCCTTTCCTTCGCCTAATGCAGGGTCGGGCTGTGTGATTTGTGCGATTTCTATAAGAGTCAATTCTACCAGCAGTCGTTTGTTGCTCGACTGGCGGTAGTTAATGTCGCACTGGTTCATCAGTCGCAGTGCCTGATATAAGAAGGGTAGCTGACATTTGGCAGCCTGCTTCTGATAGTGATCGCGTTGCTGGTCGCTGACTTCGAGCAGGGGTAGTGTCTGAGGGTCGCGAGCCATCATCACATTGCGGACATGCTTTGCCAGACCTTGGATGAGCAGTCCTCCGTCGAAGCCCTTATTGATAATTTGGTTGAGCAGCACCATGATTTCGCTGGCCTTGTTGGCAAGTGAGAGATCGATAATCTTGAAATAGTTCTCCGAGTCGAGAACATTCAGATCCTCTATCACTTTTTGGTAAGTGATATTGCCCTGGCAGAACGATGCAGCCTGGTCGAAGATGCTCAGAGCGTCGCGCATTCCGCCGTCGGCTTTCTCAGCGATAACAGCCAATGCTTCTTCCTCATAGCTGATGCCTTCCTTGTCGGCCACCGACTTCAGATGGTCGATCGTGTTTCGTACCGTCATGCGCTCGAAGTCGTAGATTTGGCAGCGGCTCAGGATAGTCGGCAGGATTTTGTGCTTTTCGGTGGTGGCAAGAATGAATATGACGTGTGCTGGCGGCTCTTCCAGTGTCTTGAGGAACGCATTGAAGGCAGCCGTTGACAGCATGTGCACCTCGTCGATGATAAACACTTTGTACTTACCTACCTGTGGCGGTATCCTTGTCTGCTCCATGAGCGTTTTGATGTGCTCCACTGAGTTGTTGGAGGCGGCATCGAGCTCAAAGATGTTGAACGAGCGTTGTTCGTTGAATGCCTGGCAGCTCTCGCACTGTCCGCATGCTTCACCCTCGGCAGTTGGTGTCATACAGTTGATGGCCTTGGCGAAGATTCTGGCACAGGTGGTCTTTCCCACGCCTCGCGGTCCACAGAAGAGGTAGGCGTGAGCCAGCTTTCCGCTGCGTACGGCATTCTTCAGCGTAGTGGTGAGCGCCTGTTGTCCCACCACCGTGTCGAATGATGTTGGGCGGTATTTTCGCGCCGATACAATATATTCTTCCATAGGTTTTGAATAATTTGGTGACAAAGGTACGAAGAAAAATGAAAAATGAGAATTGAAAATTGAAAATTATCACGTGGCAACTGCAAATAATATATAATTCATGATTAGTAATTCATATTTATTTCTTAATTTTGCAAACGTTAATCCCAAGAGTAATGAAGAAACTAAAGACGATAGTAGTCCGCATTTGTCGCATCAAGGCGTTGAAATACGTATTGGTGGCTATCTTTGCCATAGTGCTGATAGGCTTTGTCGATGAGAATAGTGTGTGGCACCATATACAGAATAAGCGTAGGATTTCTGAACTGCAAGAGGAAATCACCAAGTTTACTGATCAGAACAATCGCAATCAGGCTCAGATTCGCCAGCTTGACAGCAACCCGAAGTCAATAGAGAAGATTGCCCGCGAGAGGTATTTCATGAAGGCTGACGACGAAGACATCTTCGTGCTCAGCGGTGACAATAAGGAGAATTCGGCAGATGAGACAGCTCAGTAAGACAGAGACTTATATAATGCTTCTTGGCGGCCTGCTGATGGTGGTAGGCTCTGGTGCCAGTCTGTTCTTGCAGTCTTGGGCGCCTTACGTGTTTGCCCCAGGGGCTTTGATGTTTGCTGCAATGCAGTTCCGGCAGGCATATACCGGCAGCAGTTTCGTGATACGCCGTCTGCGGCGCATAATGATTCTCAGCGATGTGCTGTTTCTTGTTGCTGCCTTGCTGATGTTTGCCAACCAGTCGAATTTCCTCGGGCTCAACCATCTGTCATATATTAAATATGTACATAACAACTGGATTGTTGTGTTGCTCGTAGCCGCCGTTTTGCAACTTTTCACCAGTCATAGAATTGCTAATGAAATGGAAAAACAAGAATAAGTAAGGCTAAAAGAGGCAAAAAAACGCTAAATATTTGCGCAAATGTTTTAAATTGCGCAAATATTTTTTCTTATTTCGATATATCGTTGTATTTTTGCCACCGAATTTAGAAACATGAAAATCCGTATGAATAAAATTCTATATGCGACCGTTGTGGCAGTACTATTGACCTCGTGTGCCAGTTCCTACAATGTGCAGGGTTCTTCTTCTGTGTCTGCACTCGACGGTAGCAAGCTCTACCTTAAGGCTATCAAGGCCGGTCAGGTAAAGAACATTGACTCCTGTGACGTCGTTCACGGCGAATTCCATTTTGCCGGCCTGCTCGACACTGTCCGTATGGCTAATCTCTTTATGGATGATGAGAGCATATTGCCTGTTGTGCTTGAAGAAGGTGAGATATCGGTGAAGATTGGTCCTACTGGCCCGAGTGTCGGTGGCACCCCACTCAACGATAGTCTCTACAAGTTCATCGATCGTCACAACCAGCTTATCAGTCAGATGAACGAACTAGGCCATAAGCAAAACCAGATGATACTCGAAGGTGTTGACGAGCAGACTATTGCTGAGCAACTGGAAGACGAAGCAGCTAAGATATCTGCTGAGGAGGACGATCTGGTGACAAAGTTCATTGAGGCCAATTTCGACAATGTGCTGGGTCCTGGTGTCTTTATGATGATAACCAGTCAGTATCGCTTCCCAGTGCTGACACCTCAGATAGAATATATCATGTCGAAAGCTACCAAGACCTTCAAGGAAGACCCTTACGTGAAAGAATACTATCGCACGGCACAGGACAACGAGGAGCGAATGAATGGACTTAGTGAGGTTGCAGCACCTCAGCCCGCAGCACCTCAGCCCGCAGCGCCGCTGACTACTGATACCGTGGCTCCGCAGGCTCCCTCACCACTGATGAATGTTCCGAAACCATGAGAACACTCGTCAAGGGAGGACATATTGTCAATGAAGGCCGTACGCAAGACGCTTTTATAGTCATTGAGGACGGCAATATCATAGAGATTACCAAACAGCAACCTGAGGCATCGTTCGACGAAACGATAGATGCTTCAGGTTGTTACGTTTTGCCAGGTGTCATCGACGACCATGTGCATTTCCGTGAGCCGGGCCTTACTGACAAGGCCGATATCGAGTCGGAGAGCCGTGCTGCAGCAGCAGGTGGCGTGACCAGTTACTTTGATATGCCCAACTGTGTGCCGCAGACAACCTCGATAGAGGCACTTAACGACAAGTTTGAGCGTGCCAGTAGAAGCAGTCTCGTCAACTATTCTTTCTTCTACGGCGCCACAAACGACAATGCCGACACTTTCAGCCAGTTGGATGCTTCGCGAATTCCTGGCATCAAACTCTTTATGGGGTCATCGACGGGCAACATGCTTGTTGATGGCCAGAAAACATTAGAGCGCATCTTCTCAAAATGCAGACTGCCATTGATGGTACATTGTGAAGATACAGACATTATCAATCGTAATATGGCTGAGGCCAAACAGGCTTGGGGAGAAGACCCGCCCGTAAGTCTCCACGCTATGATACGTAGCGAAGAAGCATGTCTGGCTTCTACTCGGAAGGCTGTTGAACTGGCCCGAAAATATGGTACTCGCCTGCATGTTGCCCATGTATCTACTGCAGAGGAGCTGGAACTTTTTGATACATCCTCTGACTCAATTACAGCTGAAGCCACGGTGGGCCACCTCTATTTCACGCAGCTCGACCACGAGCGGCTGGGAGCCAGAATCAAGGTTAATCCAGCCATAAAGACTCCTGTTGACCAGTTTATGCTGCGTCAGGCACTTACTGATGGCCGTATCACATGCGTTTGTACCGACCATGCCCCCCATCTGTTGTCGCAGAAGCAGGGTGGATGTCAGAAGGCTGCCAGTGGTATGCCGATGGTTCAGTTCTCATTGGTCACCATGCTTGAACTGGTCGATGAGCATGTCCTGTCGATAGAGCGTCTGGTGGATTTGATGTGTCATAATCCCGCACGTCTCTTCGGCGTCCGGCACCGCGGCTTCATCCGCAAAGGTTATCGAGCCGATTTGGTAATAGTCCGTTCCCATACTCCTTGGGTAGTCACAAAGGATGTCATCCAGAGCAAGTGCCAATGGAGCCCGATGGAGGGACACGAATACCAGTGGCGTGTGGAGCGCACACTCTGCAATGGCCATTCAGTATATGCCGACGGGGCGGTGTTAGCCGGTTCTCGTGGCGAGGAAATTACATTCAATCATCTATGATAGCCCGATACGCCATTCTGTTTTTCTTTTCGATGGGACTCGTTGTCGTTCCGTTGCTTTTTGCCTTGCTATGCCGCTGGCTGGCTCCGCGAAAGCGTTGGCGCCTGTGGGCTCTCGTGGGAACGCTCCTGATATGGGGCGCCGTGCTCTATGGCTATTATGTGGGTTTTGAAGAGTTGAGAATACGCAATATTGAATATGCCAGCAGTGATCTCCCGGCATCATTCGACGGTTACCGCATAGTACAGTTCAGCGATGCCCATGTGGGAACGTATGGAACCGACAGACAGTGGCTGTTGCAGAGGGCCGTTGACAGCATCAATGCTCTGAAGCCCGACGTCATCGTCTTCACTGGCGACTTAGAGAATCTTCACCCCGACGAACTGCGTCCGCAGTTGTCAGTTCTGCGCCAGTTGCATGCCAAGGACGGCGTATTCAGCGTATTGGGAAACCACGACTATCCCACTTATCTCGACTGCGACGATACCACTAAGTCGTTGCTGGTAAGCTTTACCAAGCAATATGAGCGGCAGATGGGCTGGCGCCTTCTGCTTAACGAGCATCAGACGATTCGTCGCGACTCCGACTCCATTGTCATTGCTGGAATGGAGAACTGGGGAACACTGAAGCGAATGCCTCGAAAGGGTGATGTCAAGAAGACTATGGAGGGTGTTGACAAATCGGCCTTCGTCCTGATGTTGCAACATGATCCAACAGCTTGGCGGCAGAAGATTCTGCCTGAATGCCATGCTCAGCTGACGCTGAGCGGCCATACTCATGGCGGTCAGGTGTCGCTCTTTGGTTGGTCGCCGGCCTCGCTGACTTATGAAGAGTGGGGTGGATTATATCAAGAAGGTTCGCGTGCCCTATATGTTTCTACGGGGTTGGGCAGCCTCATTCCCTTCCGCCTCAATCTGCCTGGTGAAATCGTGGTCATCACTTTAAAGGTAAAAAAGTAAGAAGGTGAAAAAGTAAAAGATAAAAAAGGTAAAATAGTAAAAGGAAAAAAGTAAATACGTAAAATGCTTCTCATGAAATACCTATATCGCATCTATCAGGTTATTGTGGCCTTCCCTGTCACCATTCTGATGACAATTTGGACAGCTATACTCGTCGGCGTAGGCTGTGCTCTCGGCGACGGCCATTACTGGGGCTACTATCCCGGTCGCTGGTGGGCCCGTACCATTACCCGCATCTTCCTGCTGCCTGTCAAGGTTGAGGGCCGCGAACATCTTGAGCCCAACCAGTCGTATGTCTTCGTTGCCAATCATCAGGGGGCTTTCGATATCTTTCTCATCTACGGACATCTGGGACGTAACTTCAAATGGATGATGAAGTATCAGTTGAAGAAGATTCCTTTTGTTGGCTATGCTTGTCGCAAGTCGCACCAGATATTTGTTGATAAGCGCGGCCCCAGCAAGGTTAAGGCCACTTATGAGGCAGCCCGCCAGACTCTGGAGACTGGTAACTGTTCTGTTGTGGTATTCCCTGAGGGAGCACGCTCGTTTACTGGCCACATGGGAGTATTCCGCAAAGGAGCCTTTGCCCTGGCAGATGAACTGCAGCTGCCAGTAGTGCCGCTGACTATCAATGGTTCGTTCAATGTCATGCCGCGCACTCGTGACTGGCACTTTGCCAACTGGCATCCCCTGAGTCTAACCATTCATCAGCCCATCTATCCCATCGGACAGGGCGCACAGAATGTGCAGGCCACCATGCGCCAGGCTTACGACAGCGTTATGTCGGCCTTAGTTCCCGAATACCAAGGTTTCGTGGAGAATCCAGATCAGTAAAAAGGAAGACTACGTTAATTTTGGGTACTTGCGCGTCCATCCGTCCCAACGGAGGCGCATCACACCGAAGAAAGCTTCGCCGAAGATGCCGCCAGACATCTTCGAGGTGCCTTCGCGGCGGTTGACGAAGATGACGGGAACTTCTTTGATCTTGAAACCAATCTTGTAGGCTGTGAACTTCATCTCTATCTGGAAGGCGTAGCCCTTGAAGCGTATATTGTCCAATTCGATGGTTTCCAGTACTTTGCGACGGTAGCACTTGAATCCTGCCGTGGTGTCGTGAACCTTGAAGCCTGTGACGAAGCGCACATACTTCGACGCAAAGTATGACATCAGCACGCGGCCTATTGGCCAGTTGACCACATTGACACCACTGACATAGCGCGAACCTATGGCCACGTCGTAGCCGTCGTCGGCACATGCCGAATAGAGGCGCGGCAGGTCGTTGGGGTCGTGGCTGAAGTCGGCATCCATCTCGAATATGTATTGGTAGTTGCGCTCCAATGCCCATTTGAAACCCGTGATATAGGCTGTGCCGAGTCCCAGCTTCCCTGAGCGCTCAACGATAAACAGGCGGTCGGCAAAGTCTTGCTGAGCCATCATCCCCTTTACTATGGCGGCGGTGCCGTCGGGCGAGCCGTCGTCAATTACTAAGATGTGGAAACACTTGTCCAGTCCGAACACGGCCAGGATGATTTTCTCGATGTTCTCCTTCTCGTTGTACGTCGGGATGATAACGATGCTGTCGCTTGTATGCATAATGCTTCAATGATTGATTGTGAGTGCAAAGATACAAAGAAAATTGATAATTGTAAATTGAAAATTGAAAATTATTGTTGGGCGGCAGCAAATTTTTCACTCTTCACTCTTCACTTTTCACTTTTCTTAGTATCTTTGCATTCGAATTCGTATGACGATACAAGATTTGCTGAAACTATATGCCATGTCGCCCCAGGTGGGAGCATTGGCAGATACACTTGGGAAAAAGTCGGTGAAAACCGTTTTTCTGGAGGGACTTATGTGCTCGTCAGCACCGATGGTATTCGCTTCTCTCACCATAAAACACTCACCGCTCACCACTTTGTTCATCCTGCAGGATGCCGACGAGGCAGGCTATTTCTATCACGACCTGACGCAGTTGTTGGGAGATGGTGGTGTGCTGTTTTTTCCAAGTAGTTATCGCCGCGCCGTAAAGTATGGTCAGCGTGATGCCGCCAGTGAGATATTGCGCACGGAAGTGTTGTCGAAGCTAAAGACTCAGGACTCAGGACTATATATTGTCACATATCCCGAGGCTGTAGCCGAATTGGTGGTGTCGAAACGGCAGTTGGACGACCGTATGCTGGTGTTGCAGCAAGGAGAGACGGTGGATGCCGACCAGACTGTCGAGACTCTTCGAGGGTTGGGCTTCAGCGAGGTGGACTATGTTTACGAACCGGGTCAGTTTGCCCTTCGTGGCAGCATTCTCGACGTCTATTCGTTCAGCAGCGAGTTCCCCTTCCGTATCGACTTCTTCGGCGATGACATCGACTCTATCCGTACTTTCGAGGTTGACACGCAGTTGTCGAAAGACAAGCGTCAGCAAGTTGAGATCGTCCCAGAGCTGAATGTTGCCGAAGAGAAGGTGCCTTTCCTTTCTTTTCTGCCAGATAATACCTTACTGGTGGCCAAGGACTTCCTGTTCGTTCGCGATGCCATAGACCGTACCTATCAGGACGGCTTCTCGCAACAAGCCATGACAGAGCGCATGGAGGGAGCTACCGAACAGGAGCAGCACGATATATTGCAGGAGATGCGTAAGGATCAGCAACTCATCAGCGGTTCGCAGTGGGCTGCCGACGTGCAGCACTTCCGTCGTGTCGAGATTGGCTCCCATGCCACGGGAGCTCCTGATGCTACGTTGAGATTCCAGACTTCGCCACAACCGCAGTTCCATAAGAATTTCGACTTGTTGAAGCAGTCGCTGGAGCAGAGCGTAGCCGACGGCTATCATCTGTATATCCTGGCCGACAGTGCCAAGCAGCTGGATCGTCTGAAGGAGATATTGGAGCCACCCTCTAACTCCCCCCATTTAGGGGCAGAACTCAGCCCATCCACTAATCGTGGTAGGATGGGAGAGGGCTTCCAACCCATCGAAAAGACGCTGCACGAGGGTTTCGTTGACCACACCCTGCGGCTGTGCATCTTCACCGACCATCAGATTTTCGACCGTTTCCACAAGTACAGCCTGCGCTCCGACAAAGCCCGCGGCGGCAAGGTGGCACTGACTCTCAAGGAGATTCAGCAGTTTGAGATTGGCGACTACGTGGTACATATCGACCACGGTATCGGAAAGTTCAGCGGACTGGTGCGCATGCCTGTCACTACCCCTAATGGAGGAGGCAGCGAGGGAGCCTACCAGGAGATGATCAAGATTCAGTACGAAGGCGGTGGCACCATCTACGTCTCTATACACTCACTCTACAAGGTATCGAAGTACAAGGCACAGGACGGTGGTGAGCCCCCTCGCCTGTCGCATCTTGGTACCGGACAGTGGGAGCGCATGAAGGAGCGCACCAAGCAGAAACTGAAGGACATAGCCCGCGACTTGATAAAACTCTATGCTACACGTCGGCAGCAACGCGGCTTCGCTTTCTCCGCCGATACTTTCCTGCAGCAGGAGCTGGAAGCCTCGTTCCTCTATGAAGACACCCCCGACCAGCTGAAGGCCACCAACGACGTGAAGGCTGATATGGAGCGTGCCCAGCCTATGGACCGTCTGGTATGCGGTGATGTGGGTTTCGGCAAGACAGAGGTTGCCGTTCGTGCCGCCTTCAAGGCCGCCTGCGACTCCAAGCAGGTGGCAGTGCTGGTGCCTACCACGGTGCTGGCCTACCAGCATTACCAGACATTCTCTTCACGACTGAAGGATTTGCCGGTGAGGGTGGAATATCTGTCGCGCGCCCGCAGTGCCAAGCAGACTACCGCTATTCTCAAGGATCTGGCAGATGGCAAGATAGATATATTGATAGGTACGCATAAGCTTATAGGCAAGAGCGTCAAGTTCAAGGACTTAGGTCTGCTCATTATCGATGAGGAGCAGAAGTTTGGTGTCTCTACCAAGGAGAAGCTGCGCCAGATGAAGACTAATGTTGATACACTGACCATGTCGGCCACGCCAATACCCCGTACCCTGCAGTTCTCGCTCGTTGGTGCCCGCGACCTGAGCATTATACAGACGCCGCCTCCCAACCGCTATCCCATCCAGACGGAGATACATACCTTTGGCTCCGACATCATTGCCGATGCCGTCAACTTCGAGATGTCGCGCAACGGACAGGTGTATTTCGTCAGTCCGCGCATCAACGATCTTCAGCGTATCCGCGATGTTATTCAGAAGTATGTGCCTGATGCCCGTATTGCTGTGGGACACGGACAGATGAAGCCCGAGGAACTGGAAAAGATCATTTTCGACTTTGCCAACTACGACTACGATGTGCTGCTCTCTACGACAATCATTGAGAACGGCATCGATATACCTAATGCTAATACCATAATTATCAATGGCGCCCACCACTTCGGACTCTCCGACCTGCACCAGATGCGAGGCCGAGTGGGCCGAGGCAATCGCAAGGCCTTCTGCTATCTGCTGGCACCGCCCCTGGCGGCGCTGCCTGTGGAGAGCCGCCGCCGTTTAGAGGCATTGGAGAATTTCAGCGACCTGGGCTCTGGCATTCACATCGCTATGCAGGACCTCGACATCCGTGGTGCCGGCAATCTGCTGGGTGCCGAGCAGTCGGGCTTCATAGCCGACCTGGGCTACGAGACCTATGTCAAGATTCTGCAGCAGGCCGTCGTTGAGCTGCATAATGAGGCCCCCGTCTCGTCCCCCCCATTGGGGGGAAGACCCAAAGGCACAGCGACCCCTCCCCCAATAGGGGAAGGTTGGAAGGGGGCTTTTGTCAGTGACTGCTCCCTGGACAGCGACCTTGAGATGTATTTCCCCGACCAGTACGTGCCTTCCGACTCCGAGCGCATGCTGCTCTACCGCGAGTTGGACGGACTGCAGACCGACGAACAGCTGGCAGCCTACCGCACACGTCTGATCGACCGCTTCGGTAAAGTGCCTGAGGTGGGCGAGGAACTGATGCTTGTTGTACCCCTGCGTCGTCTGGGCAAGAGTCTTGGGTGTGAGCGTATATTGTTGAAACAAGGTCGCATGACACTGTTCTTCGTCTCGCAGCAAGACAGTCCTTTCTATCAGAGCGAGGTTTTCGACCGTATCCTTAACTATGTGGCACAGAATCCACGCCGCTGTCAGTTCCGCGAGCAGAACGGCAAGCGCTCCATGCTCATCAGCGATGTCCCCACCGTTGGGGCTGCCGTACAACTAATGAAGATGATCATTACATAAACTATTAATCAATATTATGAACATTTACTATTAACCATTCTGCTGGTACTGGTGTGTTCTACAGTATCAGCACAGAAAGTGAACACATGGAATGAGGTTGTCACGGGATATACCAATATCTCGCGTGGAAAAGCGGGCGCGAATTTGATGTCAGCATCGATAATGTGGTTGTTGACGATGCGCTGCACTTCACCGCCCCGTTGGACTTTCTGGGACGTTTTACCCTCCGTGCTATGGCAGAAGGTGCCCAAGCCTTACACCCTACATCGGCTTAGCAAATAACGGCAACTGTAGTTTGCCTTATTTGCAGTAACTAATGTTTTGTGTCATTTTGTCTGCTTGGTCTGACAATATGGCACGAAATCTGCTTTGGCATCAGTATTGCATATTATCAGGTGAAAGCCGAAAGGTAATCAAAGATAATAACAAAATGTATAACTAATAAAAGTATAATTAGGAGGTAAAGATTATGATGCCAATGATGAGAAGTAACAACTGGATTCCTGCAGTATTCAACGATTTGTTTGATACCGACTATCTGCCGAAGGTGAATGCTACCGCACCCGCCATCAATGTGAAAGAATCCGACAAGGCTTACACTGTAGAGCTGGCCGCTCCAGGTATGAAGAAGGAAGACTTCAACGTACACATCAACGACGATGGTAACTTGGTCATCAAGATGGAACAGAAGCAAGAACATAAGGAGGAAGACAAGAACACCCGCTATCTGCGTCGCGAGTTCAGCTATTCTAAGTTCGAGCAGACCTTGATACTGCCCGATGACGTGAAGAAGGAGGACATCTCGGCCAAGGTGGAGCACGGTGTGCTGACCGTAGAACTGCCGAAGATGGTGGAGGAGAAGGTAAAGGTTTCACGCCAGATTGAGATAGGATAACCACATAGCGATAAAGGTAAAAAGGTTGCTTTTTAGGAGTAAGCTAGAAGGTCCCCGGCCGCTCGCACTAACGAGTTGCTGGGGACCTTTGATATTCTCGGCCGCGAGTCCGCTCGCTTTGACCATCACAACTACAAGTTGCATGGGCCGTGGACCGATAGACATTCTCGCCGTCTGAACTCTTTAATAAAAAGGGTTGGAGAATACCAAATTATTTTGATTTTCCCCAACCCTTTTTCGTTAGTTCAAGGTGTTATGTAGTCCCTAATAATCGTAGTCAGACTCTTCGAAGTCCGAGAAGCCATCTTGTCGTGATAATTCGTCTGATGGTGTAACTTCGCCTACGTCTGTATTGTTTCCCTTTGGCAAAGACATGGTATCCAATAACTTCATTTCTGCTTCTAAGATTTCTACATCAGGGCGTATGTATTTCTTTTTTTCTTTTCTGTCCATATCTGTTTACTTTTCTTTCTTAATGACTACTTTACGACCGTTGATGATATAAAGACCTGGTTTTGTAACCTGATCAAGCTTACGGCCTTGCAGGTCGAAGATTGTGTCTTCTTGTACCGACTTGAAGTTGTTTATGCCAGTAGGAATTACTTCTTCACCAGTTTCTTCAAAAGCAAAGAGTACACCACGTGTATTGTTTGTTTGTTGTGACGGTTCAACATTGCGCTCAGGCTCCACATAGTAGATTTTGTTGTTTGTCAGCTTAGTTGTCGTACTTGATCGTTTGAACAATCCTACACGCCCAGTGTAATAACGTGTACCATCAATAACCTTGGATTCCTTACCAAATATGCGAATTGCCTCTCTATAATCGTTCTTCTTAACATAAGTGCCTTCGAGACTGTTCTCGGTTATCCTCAGTTCCTCATCATCAGTGGAAGGAGCATCGGTGGGTATGGTATATGTCACTTCTGTCATGCCCCTTACTGATCTGAAGAGTACTGGTGTCGCTGCAGGAATATTAAGTTTGCTGTTTGCCCAATCGCTCTTTTTCTGGTGCATGTCTATTGAATGGCAGACGAGTGCATATTCACCCTTATCATAGTACGTGTCGCTTCCTTCGGTCTTCTTATCATAATAATGCTCTCTGACACCGATGAAGGGTACCATATCGCTGTTATCAGCTGTCACCTCATTGCCGTCCTTGTCTTTACCGCCTACTACTTGCAGGTCGTATGGGACATAGATTGAGGTATAGGTATAGGGCAACTTGCCATAAGCTTCGTTGCCTTCTACCAGTGGGGTACCATTATGACCCTTGCTCAGCTTCATCTTGAACGCCATTTCGTTCTCGTTGGTGTTGTTTACCTTCTGCAGGTAGAGGCGGGTCTTGAACTGGCCAGCCTGTTCGTCGAAGCACTGGTTGGTGCTGGCTTCTGTGGCATTGCTGGTGCAGCTCAGATAGGCGGAGGCTGCCGTGTCGCTAATCTTCAGCTGCGTGATGGCAGCGCCAAGGTCCTCGTAGCGGCACTTGTAGGCATTGTCACCCAATGCTCCTCCGCTCAGGCTCAGACCTTGCGTCCTGACGAAGTAGCGCGGATAGCTGCCTACGTCAGAGGTCGTTCCCTCGAACCAGAAGATTGTGGCTGGCATATACTCAGCAGTTTCCTGATCTACTACCTTCAGATTACTATTCATGTTGCTGGAATTAGTCTTCTCATCCTCATCCAGATAGCCGCGGATGTAGTTATGCTCGCTACCACCTTCCTGCGTGAACGGCACGATGCGGTAGTAGCCCTGCACCATCTGCTCGATGTTGGCGGGGTCGTTGATGATGTTGTGGAGCATGGTCTTATCCGCGTCTGTTGCCATGCCGTCAAGGACCCTAGCCTTAATGTCAGCAACATCAACGGTTTTGCCACCAACCTCTAACGCATCACTATTTGCCACGTCATACTTCAGGGCTCCCACAAAGCCGGCATACTTGACATACTCGGCCAGCGTAGCGTCAGACAGTATCTCCAACCGCAGGTTGGCCGAGCTGTTCGTCTTCAGGTAGGCCATCGTCTTTTTACCAGTAGGAATGATGGCGGCACTGCCGTTGTAGTTTTGACTTACAAAGCTGTAGCTGTCCGCAGCGTATTCCGCGAGTTGTGTGGAAGAATAGACGGGGTGCATCCAGAAGTTGTAGCTGTATGTTCCCGGCATCATCTCGAAGATGTTCTGGTCGTCGTTATCGTCGTTCTGTTCAAGCTGCAAGCCGTCGTTATGATTGTCGTTGTAGTCCATGACGCGGATGTACTCACTGAACTTGCGGTCGGGGTCGTAATGGTTCAGCATCTTGAACCCGTACGGGTCGCCGATGACGCACCACTCGTAGTTGTTCAGGTACAGCTTGTTTTGCACGAGAGCCTCACTGACGCGCAGCTTCGGGCTGCTGTCGCGGTACACCATCTTACCCTGCTCGCCGCTCGGGCGGTGGTTGTTCACCATGTAGTACCAGTGCTTGCCTGTGTAGTCTTTGGTCGCGGTACTCCAGTCGAACGGGCTGCTAACCTCGTAGTCAATGGTGATGCTGATGGGTTCGGAACTGTCTGCCATCGCATCGGTAACGGTAGTTACAGCCGTTCCGTTCCACTTATAGGTGTAGTCGCAGAAAGCGCGTCTCCATGTTTCCGGCATGACTCCCAGCAGGCTCTTGCCCACCGACTGATAGCCCAGTGTGGTAGTCAGTGCAGTCTTATCGGGTCGCAGTGAACTGCTACCGTAATTGAGTGTGAGTGTCAGTCCAGAGATACCTCTTGTAGAGAGGAACTCGGTGCTGCCGTTAGCATAGTTGCCCGCATTCACGGCTGGTGTTTGGCTGGCAAAGACGCGCACGTCGCCATCCTGGTAACTGATGGCCGCCATATCGGCAGTGTTGCCATCCAGCAGGTCAAGCGTCGAGCCTTGGGCGGTGAGTGTCAGTGCGGTTCCCGTCGTTGTGCTGGGGAAAGTGAAGTATGTCTGTGTGCTCTTGTTGTAGAGTTTCACGCCGTAAGGCGTACCCACCAGTCGCCACAGATAGTGCTCGTTGTTGCGTTCCGTCTCGCCTACCTGCTTTTCCCATTTTGCCTTGATGCTTCCGTCGTCGCCCGCATAGAGCATGTTGCTGCCCGTGTGAATCATGTACCAGCGGTCGCTTGTTGAAGTGCCAACGGCATCATAGAACGTCGGAGCATCGTCGGTATATTCCGCTTTCACGTAGATGTTCACTCCTCCGTCATCATCCGGGACTGCATATTCCGGAATGGTGTAGCTGCCAGGCTCGCCGTTGCATTCACCTTCAGTATAGATACCAGTATAGTTCAGGTAGTGGCGGCGCAGCGACTCGGGCATGTCGTCGAGTGTCAGCTCAACACCCTCAGAGACGCGCGGCTTACTGAACGTTGCCACGTTCGTACCGCCGAGCATGACGTTCCACGTCAGCGGATGCTGCAGCACAGCAGTAGTCAAGTCAATTGGCTGTGCACCATTGGTATAGACAAAAGGCGATTGAAGCATACCGCCATAGAAGTCGATGCCTGCCGTATAGCGTGTGGAAACACTTTCATTGGGCAGCAGGTAGAAGGCGACATGCCATGTTGTCTCGCCTGCCACATCCAATGACGGGTCGGCAGTCTCTATCACCTCGAATACAGAGTTGACAACGTCGTTGCTCAGCCTCAGCTTGTTCTCATCAGCTTGAGCATAGCTGATGACATCATCGCCCAGCGGTATTCCCTCCATGCTCAGGTTCGTAATCTGCAAGTTGTATGGGTCACCTGTCAACTGCCAGCGGTAAATCTTGTCTTCGTTGTTCCTTGCCGTCTGCTTCAAGGCTGTGGCATCGGTGCCATTTTCAGAAGCCATGAAATTGCTACTGTTCTTGTAATAGAAATAGGTGGTACCACTCTTGGATGCACTCATCAGGTAAGCCAACGAGAAGTCTTCCTCGTTGACGGTGTAGGTTGCCCAGATTCCTCTCGTCTGCTGTCCGGCACCGCCGAAGAAACTGATACCCTCTGCCGGGACAATCTCGGTCAGAGCATCGTCGCTATAGAGCGTGTAGTCGCAGAAGGCATGCTTATAGATGCGGTTGCCGTAGCTGCCCGATGTCAGCATGTTCGCTGTCAGCTTGGTCTCGTCGGTAGCGGGATAGTTGAACATGTAACCGAGAGAATCCACGCGCTCGATGCCATCCTCCTTATAGACCTGCAGAGGAATAATGATGTTATTCAGAGTCTTGCTGTTGACCGTGGTACCTATGGCGGTGGCACTGCTCCATTTCAGGCTGTTGTCTGCCTTGCAGCTGAAGCTCATCTGGTTGGCATTGTCGCCCATGTCGGTCAGTTCCCAATCCGTAGCTTCAGCAGCATCTCCCGTCAGTGAGACGGTAGCATTCGAAGCTAAACTTGCCGCCTTGAGATACTTCTTGGCTCCACGGTTGTATATCTTCAGTCCGTAGGGCGTGCCGACGAAAGACCAGTGCAAGCCTGCCGTAGTGACACCTTTCTGATTTGGGTCCACCCCACTATTGGTATATTTAATTTCATCGTTGCTGTCTACCCATATCCAATACTGTCCGAGCATCGTGTAGAACTGTGCATTGTCAACATCTGTGCTGAATACGGGAGCATCGTCGGTGTAGCCAGTCCACTTCACGTAGATATCGCTCACTTCGCGGTCAACCGTCGTTACCTTGTGTTCCTCGGCAAAGTCGCTGCTGGTATAGAACTCGTAGGTACAGAACTTACGTGCCAGTCCCGTCTCTGGCAGCAGGAATGCCGTCATCAGGTCGGCATCTTGCTCCTGCTGGTCAGCCTCTGCACTGAGGTTCATGCTGTTTCCGTCGCGGTCGTAGAGGTGGAAGTGGATGTCAGTACCTGTTGTATGCTTCAGGTAGGTCCACACCAGCTGACTGCCACCGCCTTGCTGGGAACCCGTTGTTACTGGTATAGGATTCGGCTGGTAGTCGCTCAGGTAGAGCAACGGCACCTCACCATTGAGTCCTTTTTGCAAACGGATGAACGGTGTGGTCTTATTGTTCGAGTTATTCAGCGGATGCACCAGCTCCCAAGTATAGACAACACCGTCTGCCGACGGGCTGACCATCTTGATGGGATCATTATTGGCAGCAGGTTTTTCCTCTGAATGAGCAACTCCCAACAGTTTGTTCTTAATGCCCATGTTGTGCAGCTTCAAGTTGTAGGGCGACCCCTCGAATGCCCAAAGTCGGCACTTGTCGTCTACCGAAATGGCTGCCGTCTCTGTTTCCTCAGTCACTGCGGGTGCCGTGCCGTCAGGTCTCAACACTCCAGAATCGTTGTCTGCCTTCAGGTATCGGGCATCTGATCTGGCTGTCTTCACCGAGTGCCAATAGCCGGCACTGGCACTGGCAGAGGTGCGCAACAGGTAATCGAAGCTGTCACCATCAGATGTTTCGGGTATCTTCCATCCGCTATCGAGTGTATAGCCCACGTAGATGTCCTTTACTCCGTCGCCGTCACCATCTGCAATACTGCTGTATGTTATCGTACTTGCAGCATTCGTTCCTTCATTGGCATCTGCCAGTGTGTAATACATTGTATGGTCGGAGGTGTAAGAACGCAGGAGGTAATATGGCACGATTGTAGATTGTGCTTCATATCGGTCATTGTAATAGGTCTGGAGGACACACTCCACCTCACCGCTTCTCGGGTTCACGATATTCGTGTTCACCTGTTCTGGCTGCGCAATATAGATTTGACCTTCTTGTCTCTTTGGGTCTAATCGCCATGAACCGCCATCAGAACCAGCATTCATATATATATAGTTGGAATAGTCCCTATTGTAAAGGGCATAGTACGTTCCCTGTCCTACTGTATAATATAACAGGCAATAGCTTGACTTGTCATCGTTAGTCGGCATGTATACCTGATAATTTTTATTCTGGTTGGTTGACTGGAGGACATACTTGCCGGTAGACTTGTTCTTCAGGTGGAGGTCGTAAGGATCTCCCTCAAACAGCCAGACGTATGTGTTGTCGATAATCGGGAACGTCTTGGCTGTGATACTCGCACTATTCCCGGTTGCACCACCATAGTCCTTGTTCTGGTTATCCAACAGCCAGCGGTTGGTAGTATGGTTGTCACCAGGGTTGTAAGCTGCATGCAGATACTTGTTATTGGCACGGATGGTGTAGCCGGTTTTGCCGCTGAAGTCGAGTCCGCCATCCTCTACTGTCTTCACATCGTAACCCACATAGACTGTCTGGTCCAGCTTGGCAGTCAGATCTGCCACCGTATTCTCGCCGCTGTTGTTCTGTGCGTCGGTTGCATTGTCGTAATACTTAAAGTTCGTGGCAAACGGGCTGCGCAGTGCTGCCGACAGCGGGTCGCCATTGGCAGCGGCGATAGCTGCTGCATCGACATCTTCACTTATGGCTTCGCCACCGCTCTTGTCAACGATGACGAGTTTCACCAGCTGCGCATCGCCAAAGGTGAAGTGCGCAGCTGGTGTGTTCTGCCAGTTAACACCGCTACTGCCATTAGCCTCAACATAAAGGCATGGTGACTCCTGGCTGACGGCACCCTGCGGCATGATAACCGGACAGGTCATCAGGGCTGGAGTTTGGGAAATCAGGTTGTTGTAGTTGATGAACCTCAGTTCCCAGTCGAAGATGTAGTCGCCTTCGTTGTAAACCATTAGGTCGGAAGCCGAGGTAGCATCGGCAGCAATGCCGAGCATGTAGCCTTCGTTGGCTTTGTTTTCTATTCTCAAAGCGTATGGAGTACCAGACAATGCCCACTTTGCGGTATTGTCGGCAACCGAAGCCGAGCCGTTCACCTTTTTCTCCGTTGTGGTGTAGAGGTTCTGGTTTTGGTATCCTCCCTTCAGGAAGTACCAGTGCTTGTCCTCGGTTGTGCTAACCTTGAACAGGCTGGATGTGTTCCAATTGGCATCGAGGTCGTAGCGAACATAGATGTTATATTTGCCATCGGTCTTGTTGTTTTCCATCGTCTCGGCAACAGGAACAGAACCTGCCGTCATGGCATTTTCCTTGCTTTGGGCATCTGCCAACGTATAGTAATAGGTGTGGTTGCCGGTATAGGCACGCTGCAGGAAGTATGGCGTAGCCGTAGCAGCGGGCACTGTGGCATCCGCCTTGTAATGACCTTTCAGGGTGTATTCCACCGTACCGCCAGCACTGACCACGTTGACATTCACCTCTGGCAGTTCCTCCACAATAAACTTGTGGGTGTCTCTGCCTTTAACATAATCCAACTGATACTGATTACTGTTGGCCAAAAGATAGAATTGCGAAGTCTCTCCCGTGTAGGTTGACGGTGTCGCTGCCGGGTCTATGTAGCGGAAAACGCAGTACGGACTGCTGATATCGCTATTCCAGTAGAGCAGACAGAATGTAGAAGCATTGGCCGTTTCCGCAAATACAGCCGGACTGGTCGGTTTAGAAGAATCCAGTTGCACAGTCTGGCTGCTACTCAAAGCCTTGTTGGCTATGGTAACATGGTAGGGGTCGTCGCCCAATGTCCACAGATAGGTATCATCGACAAACGGCAGGTTATCGGTTGTCACCGTATTTGCCGTAAAACTATCGTTGCTGCCGTAGTTGACATCCTGATTCTGAGTCCGCAGCGCATAATGGTAGCTTTGTTGACTACCCGTCTGTCCCGTCTGGAACACAGCATGCATGTAGTTCTTGCTTGACGGACTGTGGATGGCATATACCTTGCTGGCTGCCATCTTCGAAGCATCCACGGTATAGCTCACGTAGACATCTTCCTGTGCTACGGTGAGGTCGCCAGTGGCACGGGTCTCGGCAGCAGAGGCATGAGCCTGCGTAGAGTGGAACTGGTATTCCGATACCATCGGGCTCTTCAGTGCATCGGGCACGCTGAGACCGATGCCGCTGGTAACAGTCATCTGCAGGGCGTCGTTGCCGCTGTTGTCGATGATGTGGTAGGTGACGGGGGTCGTCAGCTGTGTAGTCTGCGCATTGGTGGCATCGTAGGCACTGAGCGTCGCCGGGTCTGCCAGCGTAGCGAAGTCGTCAACCACCTGCTCGTGCTGGAAGCGTGGCATCAGTCGCATGTTGCCATACTGATCCTGCACCGCCATGAAGGTGGCGTTGGTGACAGCGAGTGTCTTGCTGTCGCTTCCGGTCGGGCTGATACGTGTGGCGATAGTCTGCAAACTAAGCGTGCTTCCATCACCGCTCCAAATACCGCCATCGAGCGTTGCAGTTGATGCATTGGTAGTGAAGTAGGTGTTGGTAGTAGCGTTCTGAATCTGGATGTTGTACGGGTCGAAGCCGTTCCGACTGTCCGTTCCGCCGTTATAATATAGTGTTTCAAGCGCAGCCTGCGTGAGCTCATTGTTGTGGTTGTTACCTGAACCGTCATAACAATAGCCCATCTCTGCATCGATGTTGAAGTTGGGCTTCAGCTTCCAGTGGTCGGCAGCGGAGGCATCACTCGTGCTTTCAATGGCGGTATCGTTAGCCTTGGCGTAGCTGCTGCCCTGCTGAAGCAGGAATGTAGAGGAGGCAGTTGCAGCCTCGGTGGCTGCTCCTGTATAGCTGTTGGCATATTCGTCCTTCACTTCGTAGGTGACGTAGAGGTCGGTCAGGGCACCGTCTTTCATCGATTCGGGATAGTCGGCAAGCGAAGTAATGGTCTTGTCCTTGTCTACTCGGTCTGCCGCATCGGTAAGCGGAGTTGTAGGCGTGACAGTATCTGTTTGTCTGTTGATGTCGTACTTATGATAGCCTGCCACCTTGTGCTTCACGTTACGGGTGGAATAGAACTTGTACTGCTTCACCATCGGGCTGTCGTACTTACGCAGAGCTGTCCTCACGGTCTCATAGTCAGGATCGTCTTTCGCAACGATGGGCTTGCGCATAATCTCCCAACCATGGTTGTCGAGGAGCACGAGTACACCATCGATGTTAGCCTCCACAATGTCGAGCGAACCATCACCCAAGGAGATGGTCTGGAACCAGTGGCTGTCGTTCAGGTATTTCTTTGGCTTTCCATTGTCATAGTTTGTACCATCCCATTTTGCCGCATTCACGTATGCACTGTAGTTGTTCCAGCCAAAGCCTTTGAGTGTAGCGTTGTCTGTAGCTACTACAGTATTATTCTTTTCTCCTCCTGACTCCAACTGTGCCGTCGGGTTGTTGCGCCAGTACTGCTCCAGTGAGGTTACCGTGCGTCGTTCCGTCGTCGTTCCGTCGTAGATGGTGGCTACCGTTGTCAGCTTGTAGTTTAAGCCGTCGGTGCCGCTACCACGCAGGATCATGTAGTCGGTTGGCAGAATCTGGTTGCTGCTGCCGTCCAAGGTGCTCGGGTCGTCGGTAACGTTGTTGGTGACGACTGTTCCGGTGGTACTATTATAATAGGTACGCAAGTAAGAATAGTAGTTGGTGCTCACGTCCTTGTTGTTTGCATCCTTGCCGGTTACAACGGAGTGAGCGTTCTGCCACGAGGTGATATACACATGGTAGGGGTCGCCGTTGGGACTGACCAAGAACCACGGCCAGCGGGTACGGGTAGACGCACCGTCATCCTTCTGTTTCTGATAGCGGGCATCGTCATAGACATATATCGGACCGTCGCCATTGGTGTAGGGATATACAAACGAACCGCTCGGTGTAGCCACACTTTCCCGCCTGTCGCTACCGTTCTCGGAGTAATAGGCGGCATCGGTCTTGAACTTCAGCAGATACATCTTGCCAAACTTCGAGGCATCGCGTACCAGCGTACTCTCAGAAGCAGAACGCGCCTTGCGCATCTGCATCAGCGAGCTGGCATCGCCGTTCAGGCTGCTGAACTTGTTACCATTCAAATCAATAGCATCGCTGACTTCATAGCCCACATAGATGGTGGTGCCTGTGTAGGTGTTCCAGTCCACCAGGTTTTCGTTATTGGCTGCATGTGCACTGGTCTTACCGGCAGCGGTTCCTTCGTAATACTTATAGGTCGTTACGAGCGGACTGCGGTAGGCATTGTCAAACGGGTCTCCGTTGCGGTTGGTCAGGTCGTTAACAGTCGTAATACGGCTTGCCGGAACACTGGCTTCAGTCAGCAGTTCGTTGCCGCCCTTATCGATAAGTGTCAGCGTGTAGCTGTTGTTTCTTGGCTCCAATTGCTTCACGGTGGCAATAATCTCCACCACGTCACCGTCGCCACCTGCCGTTGTCTCAGCAGTAGAATACTGGTCTTCGTCGTCAACAACGGCATGGGCACGGAAGTTGAATGTTCCTTCGGCTACCGGCGTGAATTCGTAGGTTACTGTGACGGTCTTGGTCGTAGCATCCTTTTCGGCAACACCGGCTACGTCAGAGCCTGCGTATGCCGTACCGACTGGTGTCCATACTCCTTCCACCTCCTGCTCAATCACGAGGCTGCTCACGCGGTCGGTACCCGATGGCGAAGGCGTTGCTGTAGCTGTCAACGTTATAGCCTCATCTACATAATATGGAGCAGCATCTGCTGTTAGCGATACTTTCGTGATGTCGGTGGTGGTCTTCTCGGTGAGTCCTATTGACTGGTTTCCTCCTGCCACTTTTGCCAGGTTGGCATTGTTGGGCGTGGAGGAATTATAGCTGATGTAAAGCGGATTGGCAGAAGATGTATTCTCGCCGTTATATGATGCTCGCAGTCTGAAGAAGGGATACATATTATTTTGGCTCAAACCATCCGTCATCTCCCACGTTACATTATTGTCTTCAGTGTCAGGCAAGAGGTAAGTTTGGGCATCAATGTCGGTAGCCGTCTTTGATACTCCCAGATAATAGCCGTCACCATGATGCATATTGATGATTTTCAGGTTGTAGGGTGTTCCCTTGAAAGCCCAGTAGTACTCTTTATGACTGGAATCATAGTCACTTGTGGCAAGATTAGTTCCATTACAGTTTTGCAATGGCTGGTTTATATCCGAATTAGCCTTGAGGAACCACGAGTATTTGCTATCCGCAGGATTCAACCTTACGGAGTACCAATAGACGGTTCCTCCGTTGGAAGGATATAGGTGGAAGGGCTGTTTGGTATCGCTGAACGTACCAGAACCCCAAACCTCATCGAGGGTGTAGGTGACGTAGATATTACCGCCATTGTTTTCTATCTTTGTGGCATCTGGAGCAGAGCCAGAGCTGACGGCATCGGTAGTAGCGGCATCGTACCACCACTTATGCTTGCTGGTGTAGGAGCGATAGAGATTGAAGGGGGTATAGTAGCTGGTTCCGTTGTCTGTTCCGTCGCTTGGCATGGTTGCTCCGCTCTTGAAGTACCCCTGAAGCGTACATTCCACTTCTTTGGCGTCATTCAGAATGTTGATGTTGATGGCGGGTAATTCCTTAATATAGAGTTTGCCATTTGTGTTCCAGTTGTTATCATTGTTGATACGCCAGTAGTTGTTCCATTGGTACATCGTTCGCTTATTGGCAACGCCGTCGTCTGTCAAGTCGGTCTTGTACATCAGACGATAGTAGTCAGCAGAGGTATCAACGTTTCCACCGTTTTTGTCTGCCCAATATAGCAGACAATAAGTCTCAGCAGATGCTTCCTCGTCCACATCGTACAATATTTGATTATTGGATGCATTAGAACTTTGATAGAAGCCGTAAGCCTTGTTTTTCAGTTTGATATTGTAGGGGTCAGTACCTAACTCCCACATATAACTGTTGTCAAGGAAAGGCAGCGTAGTGGGCGATATG
This sequence comes from uncultured Prevotella sp., assembly GCA_946186115.1. Taxonomy (GTDB): domain Bacteria; phylum Bacteroidota; class Bacteroidia; order Bacteroidales; family Bacteroidaceae; genus Prevotella. The sequence continues at coordinate 37,668 of CAMHLV010000022.1, forward strand.
TTGCCGTGTTGTACGTAGGGACCGGTGGAATAACCTATTCGTGTGGCATTGGTTCCCTCAACATCATATTGTTGATTTTGGACGCTATAGGCATTATGCCAAGATTTTTGGGTGTTGTGTGAATTACCTGCGTTCTGTATCACATGCATATACCTGCCATTCGCCCAGATGGCATGCACCTTGCCTTCCGCCATCTTTGTGGCATCAACATCGTAGCCGACATAGACTGTTGACTGAATCCAGTCATCGGTGGAGGTAAGGTTGCTGCCGCTATTGGCTTGCGCCTCGGCAATGGTGTTGTAGTATTTGTAGTTCTGAGCAAACGGGCTGCGGTAAGCATCGGGCAGCGGGTCGGTCTGTGCCGGGGAACCCGGATTAGCGATGGTTGCCGACATGGCGATGTTGCCGCTCTTGTCGACGATGTTCAGCGTATAGTTGGTGATGCTTGTCGCTGTCAGGGTGATGAGTTCCGACGTGGTGGTGCCTGCGCTGTTGGTGGACTGTGCTACGAAGTAGGAAGTACCGTCAGCAGTGGGTGTAAAGGCGTAGGTAACGCTCGTCGTTCCCGTGGCAAGGGCTGCGCCCGTAGGTGTTCCCTCCGAGTCGGCAGCATAGATAGCGGTGGTGAGACCACTGCCACCGTTGGGCACGGCCGTAGCGGTGAGCGTGGCGGTGGTGCCGGTCTTGACGGTGGCCGCTGCCGTAGACTTCGTGAAGGTCATCGTAGGCACGGCTGCTGCCAGGTCGGCAGTCTTGATGATATAGACATAGTCAATCCATCGGTTGCCTTTCTCTGGATGGTCGTTGGTGTAGTCGGAAGTGATGGTGACGGGGGTGTTGTCAACAGTGATGTCGAACTCGTCGGTGGTGAACTCCGTGACGGTTTGCTCGTTAGCGGTACTGGTGCTGATGGCATATACCGAGGAACCGCCGACGCAGACGTTATAGTTGGTGTCACCTGTGCTGCTGTTGCCGTAGCCTATCACCATCTTGTACTTACCGCGCGGCAAACTGTTGGTGACAGTGGCGGGGGTGCCGCTGACGATGCAGCCGCCCATGCCCATCGACGAGGTTTTCATGGCGTAGTAGCGGCCGTCGCTGTTATTGGTGTTGTCGAAGTCGCAACCCACAACGGCGGTGCCGCTGAGGTCCTCGCCCTCAGCATAGAGCACGACGGTGCCAGTGACAGCCTTTTCGGTATAGGCCACGGTAGTCGTCGCGGTAGTACCCACGTACTTGGGGCCCGAGGCTTCTGCCGTGGTCTCATAGAGCTTGCCTTCGGCGGCAATATAGCGGGGCTTGGCATACAGCTTGGCCTCGGCGGCATCGGTCTTGATGGTGGCGATGGTGGGACCTGCTGCACCGTCGAGCGTTGAGCCGATGGTGTAGTGGTGGTCAGGTAGAGCATTGAGGCTTTCCACGTAGTCATTGTTATCCCACAGCTGGTCGATGAGGTACTGCAGGTCGCGCTTGACGAACTCGTTCATCTGGTCGTCGCGGTAGATGGCCATCAGCTCGTTGATGTGTGTCTTGATGCTGTTCTCCAGTCCGATGTTCATGGTGTAGCCAATACCCGTCCCACCATCGATTTTGTAACCTCCGGTAACGGGAACGGTCTTGCCATCTGCTGTGGAGAAGGTCGGTGCTCCTGTTCCTGTAAGTCCGGGGATGTTGAGTGTCAGTTCTCGGTACTGATTCTTTTTATAGGTAGGCACCTGCACGTCGAAGGTCAGCTTGCCGTCTGTAAAGGTGGCATCACCTATCTTCACCTTATTATATATATGGTAGTATTCCCATACCTCGTCGGCACTGGCCACCCAAGCGTTGTCCTTGACGTTGGCGGCTGTGCGCAGGTGCTGCTTAATCTCGTCGCCCAGTCCGTGGGTACCGCCGATAATCATTCTGGTGCCGTCGGCAGCATCGACAGCAGCCTTCCATGCACTCTCATTACCTTGGAAGAAGGTGCGGGCATAGCCGCCCGTGGGCTTGCTGCTGAAGGTGGTGGGCATGTTCTGGATGCCACTGGCTGACCAGTCGGTGCGGCTGTTGGTCCATGACGTCAGCGTCTTGCTGTTGCCGGGATATTCGCTGGTGGGGTTCTGGAAGATGTTCCAGCAGATGCCGTCGTTCTGTCGGCCTGCGTCGAGGTATTTGTGGTTGCCGTTAGGCTCGACCATCACCTTCAGGCCGATGCCCACAGCGTTGGTCCACGTCGTGTTGTTGGTGGTCATTGCCGACGAGATGGCACTGACAGACGAGATGTCATTGACATCGTGCTGGGCGAAGCTGAAGCCAGTGCGCAGCATCAGCTTGGCGTCGTTGGCATCAATGTGCGAGTAGTCGCTGCTGCCGTCCGACTTCAGCAGATACGGCATGATGGCTGAGGTCATGCGGTAGCGCTGCGTCTTGCCTACGTTGTCGGTGTAGGTCATCGGCTCGTAGTCGGCAACGTCCTGGCTCTCATGCTGCGTGTAGTACTTCTTGTAGGGAGCAGCCAGCAGCTTGCTGCCGCCGGGCTGGATGCCTAAGTCGACGTTGTCGCTGACGTTGGGGTAGCCGTTCACCTCTGCCCAGTTGTTGGTCAGCTCGGTCTTGCCCATGTCGTCGCTGGTGATGACGAGCGGGAACGTCTTGTTGTACTTGACCCGTGCCATCTGCGGCGCTCCTTTTCCTGTGCCGCCGGCATTGGCATCGTAGCTTGTAGCGGGAATAGTGACGGTTATGGTCTCATAGCCTGTTACATCTGTCTGTGCAAATACATGGTTGGCACCCATCATAAACAAAAAGGTAACAATAAGTGCACAAAACCTTAAATAACTAGTGTTGCGTATCATTTTTAGCAGTTATGTGTGTTGCAATTATTTGAATTTTGCGTGCAAAATTATTAAAAAAAATGGAATTTGCAAGATGTTTTGACATTTTTTACACTTACGGACACAAATAAAAACAATCAGTTTGTTTTGTATTTCTCTCGACTTTTCGTAACTTTGTAAGAATTCTCAGCTTTTTCTTGGTATAAAGGCAGTCTGGGGAATTGAGGGAAAATAGGGTTACGAATTGGAAACCGTACTATTTCAACGAATATCAAGGTTGTTGGGAATGATGAGGTTGTTACGAGCAAGATAGCGTAAATCGCTGATATTGCGTTGGTTTGCGTTTATCTGCGCTTTTGGGATTCTTTCGGATTGGAAAGAATGTTGAGCCTGTTCCGTTACCTAAGTGTTACCTTGGTTTCTGCGTTTGGTAACTGGTAACACTTGGTAAAAACATGGAAGTCTGTACGAGATTTCCAACGTCTCGGAAAAACATACATATTCTGGCATATTTTGCACGACAAGGGACGCTCTGAGATAGTTTAACTTTGCACCCAAAAACTCAGAAGCGTATGAAAGTAAGCAAATTCAAGGTGTTGCTCTACCTTAAAAAGAGTAATCTGGATAAACAGGGAAAAGCACCTATTATGGGACGTATTACCCTAAACAATTCAATGGCGCAGTTCTCCTGCAAGTTGTCATGCAATCCCAAGTTGTGGAACTCTCGCTCAGGCAGGCTGGAGGGTAAGAGCAAGGAGACGGAAGAGACGAATGCCAAGATTGAGCACATCCTGCTGTCTGCCAATACCGCAGTGGATAATCTCATCAAGCGCAATGTGGACTTCACGGCTACTACGGTCAAGGATATGATGCAGGGCAGCGTCAACGGGCAGGTGACGCTTCTACAAGTGTTCGAAATCTTGCTTGAAGATACGAAGAACCGTGTAGGCATAGACAGGACTTCTGCCACATATACCTGTATCAGACAGGTTAAGGACTCTCTTGCAGACTTCATTTCCGCAACGTATGGAGTCAGTGACATGGCATTCGGACAAATGACCAACCAATTCATCAGTGACTACGAGCATTTTCTGATTGACGGACAAGGCAAAAAGGCAGCAACAGCCCACAAGTATTTCACTTATCTGAAACAGGCTTGTCATAGGGCATATAAGGACGGACTGACGGACAAGTACCTCTTTGCCCGCTATAAGGAGCCGACTATACCGAAGAGAACACCACGAACCATCACACCAGAAAACTTTGAGAGGATAGTCAGTCTGGAAATTCTTTCGGACAAACCATCACTCATTATCTCACGTGACCTGTTGCTGATAGCCTGCTACACGGGTATGGCTTATATTGATGCTGTATCAGTTACACAAGACAACCTGTCATACGATGAGCAAGGAAACTTGTGGTTGAAATACAAGCGAAAGAAAA
>CAMHLV010000023.1 GCA_946186115.1 uncultured Prevotella sp.
CCGGCCGTGCCATCAGCGAGAAGGCTGAATACAAAAATTGTGATGCTGATTTTTGGAATTCTGACCATCAGAATTTTCCTAATGAGCATTAGAATTTCGCTACGGAACATTGCTCTCCCGTCAATGCTCACAAAAAGCGATGAGTCTACGATAATTAGAGTCCCCGAATTTCGCAAAACATTTTCCTGATATGGTCTTTACTGATATGCCAAACTTTCCCGCCTGGCAAGCATTCCCGCGAAAAAAAACTAAAATTTTATTCATATTATTTGGATATTCGCTTACTTATTCGTACCTTTGCAGCCGCTTTCCGCGTAATCGCTGGCAGGAAGTCTCGAGAGGCCTGTTATGTTGCGCTGGAACGATAACAACAACATTTTAAGTTTATAAAAAACAATGGATTTAATTAAAGTTGCTGAAGAAGCATTTGCAACCGGCAAGCAGCACCCGGAATTCAAGGCGGGTGACACTATTACTGTCGCTTACAAAATTATCGAGGGTTCTAAGGAGCGTATCCAGCTCTACCGTGGCGTGGTCATCAAGATCTGCGGTCATGGTGAGAAGAAGCGCTTCACCGTTCGCAAGATGTCAGGCACCGTGGGTGTGGAGCGTATCTTCCCCATCGAGTCTCCCAACATCGAGAGCATCGAGGTGAACAAGGTTGGTAAGGTACGTCGCGCTAAGCTCTACTATCTGCGCAAGCTCACTGGTAAGGCTGCCCGCATTAAGGAAAAGCGTTCTGCCATCAAGGCCGACTAAGAACAAGACCGATAACGAGCATAAAAAGAGACATCCCGCGAAAGGATGTCTCTTTTTATATTGCTAAAATAAAAAATGGCTCAGAATACAGCACTGACTATCTTCCTCACATTATCTGTCTTAGCCATGGTATAGTAGTGGATGGCTGGGACACCGTGATTAAGCAATTCGCGACTCTGACTGACACACCACTCTATTCCTGCCTGATAGGCATCGTCGGAAGTCTTGGCAGCAGAAAGCATGGCAACCAGTTCCTGCGGGATATCAATATGGAAGGAGCGTGGCAACAGGTCAATCTGACGCTTCGAGGAGATAGGCTTCAAACCGGGAATGATGGGAACCGTGATACCTGCCTCTCTGCAACGCTCAACAAAGCTGAAGAACTGTTGGTTGTCGAAGAACATCTGTGTTACCACATAATCGGCACCGGCCTCAACCTTACGCTTGAGATACGAAATATCTGTATCGAGGTTGGCAGCCTCGTAGTGCTTCTCGGGATATGCAGCCACACCAACGCAAAAGTCGGTCGATAGTCCGTTCTTCACCGTCGGGTCGAGATACTGTCCGCCATTCAGCTGATGTATCATAGCCACCAGTTCGTCAGTATGTGAGAAGCCGTCGGGCTCTGGGATGAAGAAGCGCTGTCCGGGAATGGCATCACCACGCAATGCCACTATATTTTGTATTCCAAGGAAATGCAGGTCGAGCAGTTCACTCTCCACCTTTGAGCGTGATGCTCCGCCACAGATAACGTGGGGCACTATTTCCAATTGCGGATAGCGCCTCATAATGGCTGCCACGATGGCTACGGTACCCGGGCGCTTGGCCAGTGTCAGTTTAGTATATGTGCCATCGGCATTAGGCACATACTCTACTTCGTCGCGGTGGCAAGTGACATTAATAAACGGCGGTTCAAACTCCATCAGTGGATCGATGCTGTCGTAAAGGCGGCTAACATCGCTGCCCTTCAGTGGAGGAACCAGTTCAAATGACGCGAAAGGCTTCTTGCTGCCATTCAGGATATCTATTACTTTGCTCATATCTTTTCGTCTGTTCGTTTTCGTATTTTCGTATATTCGTTATTTGTTATCGTTATTAATATATTTCGACAGCAGTTGTTCCCCTTGGTCCAAGGTTATGCCTCGCCGCTGGCAATAGTCAGTCAATTGCGCCCTGTCGATATGGCCGATTGGGAAATAGCGGGCTTCGGAATGACCTATAAACATGCCGCAGATAGAAGTGGAAGGCAGGATAGAATAATGATCTGTAAGCGACACGCCAAGTCGCTGTTCTGCCTGCAGGCGGTCGAATACAATACGCTTCAGCGAATGGTCGGGACATGACGCATAGCCGAAAGCTGCACGGATAGCTCGCTGCTGTCCATACAGGCGCTGCTGGAGCCACTCGGCACAAGCCTCGGCGAGTCGTGAGCACACGGCATGAGCCATCAGGCGCTCTGCATCATCGGTTGCCGCCTGCTTAGGACGGGCCACGACAACAAAGAGGCCGAGGGGTCTGGGCTGCTGGTCATCATAGAAGTCTGCCAGCGAGAGATAGCGTCCTGCTGCCGACTGACTGCGCAACATGGGTAATGACTGGCCATCGCTGAATACAAGGTCATTACCGTTTCTGGTAACATCCTCAAACTCCAGGGCCGTCATCAGCTGGATGCTATCTGACTTTATGGCCTGCTGCAGCCATCTCTTGCCATCGGCTAACGTCTTCTCGGCCTCAGGATTGACCAACAACTGTTGAAGGGTTTCACCCTTGAAGCCCCAGAATAGCAGGAACATTCGCCAATCAATCCATTCTGACACCGTAGAGATGCTCACCTCTGTATCAGGTATTCTGGAGCGCAACTCGTCCAAAACAGGAGAATAGCCGTCGTCATGCAGTCTGGGAGCCTTGGCATTGGCCTCTGTATATGGTGTCAATTCTGCATGATGCTCATTATATGCATCTCTTATCTGCTGCTGTTCTGCCTTCAACTGGCTGATGGTTGCCTTTGGGTCAATCTGCAGCTTTTTGGCCAGCACGGAAGTTTGCGAGGCATCGCCACCGTATGCCACGCAACCATCGTAGAGCGGGGCTAACTTGACAGCAGTATGTACGGCCGACGTGGTGGCTCCACCAACAAACAGTGGAACGTGCAAATGATTGGTCTGAAACAATCGACAGAGATTCTCCATCTCTTTCAGCGAGGGTGTTATCAGTCCGCTGACACCTACCATCAACGGATGCATGCGTTGTGTCTCGGCTAGTATTGTCTCATTTGGAACCATGACTCCAAGATCGTGAACTTCGAAATTGTTGCAACCTAACACTATGTCAACAATATTCTTGCCGATGTCATGAACATCTCCATTGGCAGTAGCCGTCAGTATGACAGGACGCTCCTCACGCCCAACACTGCCGGCCTCGATATATGGTTGCAGCAATGCTACGGCATCCTTCATGACCTTGGCCGACTTTACCACCTGCGGCAGAAACATCTTACCCTCGCCAAACAACTGTCCGATATGCTCCATGGCTTGCATCAACGGTTTCTCAATAACATCCACAGGATTGCCATACGCAGAGAGGGCCTCGGGAATATCAACTGCCAGATAGTCGCTAACCCCCTTGCTCAAGGCATATGCCAGACGCTCATCGACAGATTTCGAACGCCATGAGTCAGCTGCTTTGGCTGCAGCCGCCCCACCTACAGCAGAGTCTTGGCCTTGCTCGGCTTTCAATTCATCGGCAAGACTGATAAGACGGTCGGTGGCATCATTGTCGGTATTCAAGATGACGTCTTCGACAGCCTTCAACAATTGAGGGTCTATCTCGTCGTAAACCTGAAGCATTGAGGGATTGACAATAGCCATATCAAGCCCGGCTTTTATGGCATGATAGAGAAATACGGAATGCATGGCTTCGCGCACCTTGTTATTGCCGCGGAAAGCAAACGACAGGTTGCTAACACCACCACTCGTCTTTGCATGAGGCAGATTCTGCTTTATCCATGCAACAGCACGAATGAAATCTATACCGTAGTTGGCATGGTCGCTAATGCCTGTACCTATGGAGAGGATATTGACATCGAAGACGATATCTTGAGGCAGGAATCCGATGCCTGTCAGCAAGTCGTAAGCACGTTGGGCTATGGCAATTTTCCGTTCGTAAGTGGTAGCCTGACCATTCTCGTCGAAGGCCATCACAACCACAGCAGCACCGAGTCGGTGCAACTCACGGGCCTTGGAGAGGAAATCCTGCTCACCATTTTTCAGACTAATCGAGTTGACGATGCACTTGCCTTGTGAGTTTTTAAGTCCTTCCAGGATAGTTGCCCAGTCAGAAGAGTCGATCATCAGCACTGAACGGGCCACAGCGGGGTCGTTGGCAATATACCTAACAAAGGTCTGCATCTCCTGTCGGCTATCGAGCATAGCATCATCCATGTTGATGTCGATGACTGCTGCACCGCCCTCTATCTGCTGACGGGCAACAGACATAGCCTCATCATAACTTTTAGAACCTATCAGACGGGCGAATTTTCGTGAACCAGCAACATTTGTCCGCTCACCGACATTAGTAAAGTTCTGTGTCTGGCGGTCAACCAGCAGGACATCAAGTCCTGAAAGCCACATCTTGTTGTCTGCGATAGGCAGGCGACGTGGGGCAATACCGCTTAATGCCTGACTTATTGCCCTGACATGCTGTTCGTCAGTGCCACAACAACCGCCTGCAATATTTATGAGCCCAGCCTCAGCCATTTCCCTTAAGTGGGAAGCAGTAAACTCAGGAAGTTCCTCATACTCTCCCATTTCGTTGGGCAATCCGGCATTAGGATGAACACTGATGAACGACGGCACTACAGCCGCCAGCCTCTCAATAAACGGCCGGAGGTCAACCACACCAAATGAGCAGTTGAGTCCGAAGCTCAATATAGGATAATGAGAGATGCTGACATAGAAGGCCTCCAACGTCTGGCCGGTAAGAGTCCGACCACTGCGGTCGTTGATAGTTGCCGACACCATTACCGGTATTATACACCCCAGACGTTCGTTCAGTTGCTGAATGGCATAAAGGGCGGCTTTTGTATTCAAGGCATCGAAACACGTCTCCAACAACAGCAGGTCTGCCCCACCCTCTATCAGTGCTTCTGCCTGACTACCGTATGCAGATGCCATCTCGTCGAAGTCAACAGTTCGCAAGGCAGGCTCGTTCATGTCAGAAGCCAGCGAAAGCGACTTTGACGTCGGTCCCATTGAACCAGCCACCCACACTTTGCGCTCTGTGCATCCGTCAGCAACACTACGGGCAATACGGGCTCCTTCGTACGACATCTCCCTTGCCAACGCCTCACACTGATATTCCCGCTGACTGATGCTGTTGGCAGAAAAAGTATTGGTGGATATGATGTCGGCACCAGCATCGATATATCGCTGATGTATTCCTGCAATGGCATCGGGAGCCGTCAGGCAGAGTATGTCGTTGTTACCCGTCAGAGACACGGGCCAGTTGGCAAAGCGCCCTGCATGGAACGTCTCTACCGGCAATGCCAGCGACTGTATAACAGTACCCATGGCACCGTCAAGGATCAAGATGCGTTGCTTTAATTCTTCCTGAATAGTCATAGTTAGCTTTTGTTTTCTTTCTCATGTCCACCATAGACAGCCTCATCACTCTCGCCATGCAGGGCATCCTGAAACGAGTCCCAGTCTTGAAATCCTGCCAACAGCGACAAGCGGTCAAGTGTCTTACGGTTGGGTTTCCTTAGCAATTCACCCTCCACAGCCTCTAATAATTTGCGGAGCGCATGTCTCTTTTTCTCCATAATCTCTGCAAAGGTATAAAAAAAGAATCGATTTAGAGGAATAAAACGCTTTATTTTTCTAAAATAATGCTGATGAGGGGAATTCTGACCATTAGAATTTTATTTCTGAGCATCAGAATTTTATTTCTGAGCATCAGAATTTTTCCAGTCAACGTAGTATCTTTTAGTAACCATGAGGCCGCAAATTATGCGTGCGCGTATATGTATAGTGAATAATCTTTTTGACCTACAACCGCTACACCCACAACACCCGCATTGGGTGTCGCGGGTGTTGTGGGTGTAGGGTGATTTCCTGATTCACTATATATATGGATAGCTAAACGCTTTTTTATCCTACACTTCCTACACTTCCTACACTGGCCGTCAGTGTAGGAAGTGTAGGAAGTGTAGGATATTTTTTTGTTTAACTATATAAACATACGCGCGAGGCAATTCTAAGCAGCGAACCGAATATAGTTGAGCGAATACGAAACTTGGGCGAATCCCCTTTTGACGTTGTAAACGTTAGATATTTTTCACTTATATTCCCAATATTATCACTATCATTTGAAATTTTAGTTCCATCTTTGGCTCAAATCTCAAATAAAATTTGTACTTTTGCGGTCAGCATCTGCCCTTATGACAGCGATGCCCTTTGAGAAGGACTTAGTTGATGGGTGGAGCACTACATATTAGAAGGCGTTACTGACGCTTTGTTTTTGTGTATTCGAACTACCACAATCGAAAGAGGACAAGAACATTGCAGGGGTAACTCCACGGGGTGTAGTATATACTCTCCGTAGTGTGCTGCGAGGGTCTGGTATCCTCAATGCACACTTTACGGGTGTCTATATACCTCAACGTGGGTGTTTCTCTGTTTGTTTTCCTCAAGGCTGTGGTAGGCCTGAATACAGAACAAGCAGATGTAAGCACCCGCGCTTTTTATTTGTAGTTGCCAATAGTTATTGAACCCGTTCGCACAGGGTGTTTGCGGACAACTATAAATAGAACAAGAAAAGAGTAAAGATTAAATAGAGTATTTGACATCCTTGATTGACTGATTAACCAGAATTAGGACCTCAGGAAACACATCAGTCAGACAGGCTTCAGGATGTTCTCGCTCATATGGGCGTGGACTGAGTGATAGTTGTCTGATGTGGGCTGTCCTAAGCCTTGGTTAAGCACTTCATTTACCACGCCCCCTTTTCGAAACGAAGAGAGGGCTTTTTCATGTCAAAGAAGAAATTTATGTTCATAGACTTGTTTGCGGGTATTGGCGGCTTCCACACTGCCATGCATAGTGTTGGAGGCAAATGCGTCTTCGCGAGCGAGTGGGACAAAAATGCCAGAATATCATACGAGGCGAACTACAAAGATATAGAACCCAAGTTATTTGCAAAAGACAAAGAGGGACGTTACCTCTATTTCAACGAAGACATCAACGATGCTGTTCCATCGGAGATACCTAATTTCGACATCTGTTGTGGTGGTTTCCCTTGTCAGCCCTTTTCCGTTGCCGGTTTGAAGCGTGGCTTTGATGATACGAGAGGAACACTTTTCTTTAACATTGCAAATATCGTAAGGGAGAAGATTAACGCTGGTGTTCCGCCCAGAGTGTTGTTCCTTGAAAACGTAAGAGGTCTGAAGAACCACGATAAAGGAAATACGTTAAAGGTAATTCTGGCGACCCTCAAAGAGCTTGGGTACGGCTATTCATACGAAGTTCTCAATGCCAAATACTTTGGTGTTCCCCAGAATAGAGAACGCCTGTTTATCATCGCTTGGTATAAAAAACTGGTCGATGTAGATGGATTCCGTTTTCCTTGGGGTATTGCTCCTGACGGCAAAACAATCTATGACAAAGAGAAGTTGAAAGAGGGTACGATGCCTACGAGAGTTGCAGATATCTTTGAGCCAAGTGAGACCATAGACCCAAAGTTCACTATTTCTGATCGCATGTGGATAGGCCATCAGAACCGCAAGGAACGTAACAAAATGAATGGCAAGGGGTTTGGCTATTCATTATTCAATGCAGACAGTCTTTATACGAGTACCATCTCTGCCCGTTATTGGAAGGACGGCAGCGAGATACTGATTGACCAGTCAGACAAAGGATTAAATCCTCGAACGCTGACACCTGTTGAAGCAGGAAGACTGCAGGGCTATAGAATTATGGGTAATGGATGGGAGCATCCAGAATGTGCAAACAACCAGAATTACAATACCTCTAATCCTGAGTTCAAAATAGTTGTCTCAAAGAAAGAAGCTTACCATCAGTTTGGAAATAGTGTGGCAATACCTGTCATTAAGAGACTTGCTGAAGAAATTGTAAAACAGTTGATGTAATATGGAAGAACTTAGGAATCTAAATGAACTGGCCAAGCAAGTCGTGCATAATTTTAACGAGAAATTTGATGCACGTGATTGCAAAATTCCACAGACTTTCAAAGAAAGTGTTAAAAGGCTGAAGACATTCTCCGTTGTTTATAATGAATACTCTGTTATAATAAAGGGTGATGGCGTAAGAAGTAAGGATTCATATGTGCCAAACCAAAGTTTCTTCATGGCATCATTCTTCATCGAGTATTCATACGAGTTGTCTAGGTACAAACAGAAAATAATGCCTTGGCTTTCCAATGCAGGAATCTCAACTAACGATCTAACTGCATTTTTCACTCATGAACGAGATAAGGGTAAAGAGGACATAAAAAATGGAGAGGACAAGTTTGTCGAGATTCTAGATGAAATTGGGTATAATGGTGCTGACCGTGATTACATAATAAAATTTGTTACGGACTATGATTGGTGGTCAGGAAGTAAGACTATCGAGCGCTCAGATTTCTTCAATTCTCCAGTATTGAGTATAATGGGATTAACTGCATCTTCCAATGCTGCAATGGCTCTAATTGTTGATCATCTGACACAGCATCCAGAGTTAAGCAGTCTTTTATTGAATCAAATAGAAATAACAAATATGCCTAACAAATATACGGAAAAACTCCAACAAATCTTTTATGGTGCCCCAGGGACAGGAAAATCCAACACGATAAAATGTGAGGTTGACCAGAAAGACTTACCAAGAGTACGTACTACTTTCCATCCTGATAGCGATTACTCAACCTTTGTGGGTGCATATAAGCCAACATCAGTGGAAGTTCCTATGATGACAATGATAGGAACAAAGGCTGTTCCTGTGGAGAATCCAGACGGAACGCCAAGAAAAGAGAAGAAAATTGTCTATGAGTTTGTGCCACAAGCATTCTTGAAAGCCTATACGGGAGCATGGAAGAATCAGGACGAGCCATTCTTCTTGATTATCGAGGAAATCAACCGTGGCAACTGCGCCCAGATATTTGGCGACTTATTCCAACTGCTTGATAGAAATGATGAGACAGGGCTTTCCGACTATCCCATATCACCAGACGAGGACATCCAAAAGTTCTTGCTGGCAGACAAGAAATATGGTTTCGCAGCATTGACGGAGGAACAAAAAGCCGCTATACCAGAAGAGGTATTGTCGGGTGAATTGATGATTCTGCCCAAGAACTTGCATATCTGGGCAACGATGAATACTAGCGACCAAAGCTTGTTCCCGATTGATTCTGCTTTCAAGCGCCGCTGGGACTGGCAGTATATGCCCATCTCCGATGGAAAGAAAGGATGGCAGATTGCTGCCAATGGTAAGCGATATGACTGGTGGCAGTTCCTTCAAAAGATGAACGACAAAATTGGCACGGCCACCAATTCCGAAGACAAGAAACTTGGCTATTTCTTTTGCAAGGCAAAGAACGGTGTCATTGATGCTGAAACCTTTGTAGGCAAAGTGGTATTCTACATCTGGAACGATGTGTTCAAGGACTTTGCCGAGGAAGCTGGCGACCTGTTCAAAGATGATGATGTGGATAGTCCATTACTCTCCTTCAATAAATTCTATACAGTTGGGATTGATGGTAAGACAAAAGTAGTTGAGCAAAAGGTGGAACTGCTGTTACAGAATCTGGGAGTGGAAGAGGTAGATGACGTCGAATATGTGGAAGATGAAGATGTGGACGAAAATCTGTCTGATGAAGCCAGAAGTTCAAACAACAGATTGCATGTGACATTTCCAGATGGAGAGACAATAAGAATTCAGACTTGCGATGAATATGTTGAAGTCCTCAAAAAGATTGGTTTGGAAAAGGCGTATGATGTCGCCCAGTCGAAGAAGCCAAGTATTCTCAAATGTGCATTTGTGACAAAGGAAAAAGAAGACGCAATAGAGAACAGTACTTATTTAAGATACGAGACTATCGGTGAATATCATGTTGTAAGAGGAATACATGGTGATACGATGCGTCTTTTCCTCGAAAAAATATCAAATCGATATAACCTGGGGTTAAAGTTCTATCGTCAATGAGAATACTTATTGAAGAGTATCAATACGACGTAACCAAGGTGAAGGACATTCTTCATGGCATTGATGCCCTGGAGAACGTAGAAGGCAAAGTGTCCATTCACTACGTGGGGTATTATTACAATACTCTGCTGAAGGACTGCGTGTTTATTCTTCCTAAGGTGCTTCTCAAAGATGTGGATGGACAGGAACTAGCCTTCGGTAAATATAAGCCAGAGGACATAGTTGCCCCTGACAAGAATAAGGAAATGGAAGTCCAAGAGAAGGACTTTCTCTATAAGTTTGCCGTGTGGATATACCGTGCCATCGTCGTTTTCAAGAACGACAAACGGAATGACATCGACATTGTGTATCATACGAAGATTGCACAGATAGGAAAAGGAAGCCGTAGGTTGAGCAATACCTATCTTGACATTCTGCTACAATTGTTGCAGTTCAACAAGGACAACCAGAGTTTCTTTTTCTTTATCGTTAAGAATCTGCATTCGGGTTACAACAAAATCAATTGGACACGCACCATCAGCCGTGAAACGGTAATCGTGCAAGGTGAACAGCCCATCTATTTGAAACCAGTCAATAAGAAAAGACTGATAAACTTTGATGAAGAACTATTGGTCATCTTCTTCTCCATTCTGAATTACATCGGAGACACCTACGGATTTCCAAAGAACATCAAATGTCAGTTCCAGCTGATCAAAGGCACACAATTCAAGACATATCTGAACGGATATGGCCGTACTCGCCTGCGTCAGATAAAGTATAAGTATTTTTCTGACAAGGCTCTGGAACTATGGAACTTGTGCTATGCTTTCTTTGATGAAGCCAGGCAGGTTTTTGTCAGCACAGAGAAGAAAGAATATCTGCTAGTAAAGAGTTTCTATGTCGTCTTCGAAGCCATCATTGACGAACTGATTGGCGACAATCCTTTGCCTGATGGCATGGATAAAAAACAAGAGGACGGGAAAGTCGTTGACCACCTCTATACGGCTAAGAGTCTTATAGAAAGTGAGACAAGCCAAACATACTATATAGGCGATTCGAAGTACTATAAGATGGGACATCCGCTTGGGGCAGAATCCATCTACAAGCAATATACCTACGCTCGGAATGTCATCCAATGGAATCTTGACATTTTCAACCGAGGCGATGAACCTCAGTCGGGCGTCCAACTTCGTGATGATGTAACAGAGGGCTATAACATCATACCTAACTTCTTCGTTTCCGCGAAGATGGATGAAGCCTTCAACTACGCTAACGACGGCATCGAGAAGACAGACCGGCAGCATAACAGACACCGCAAGGAACAATTCAAGAACCGTCTTTTTGACCGAGACACATTATTATTGTTCCACTATGATGTGAATTTCCTTTTTGTCCTCTCACTCTATGCAAGGGATAATGCTTCCCAGAAATCAGTCTGGAAATGTAGGGTGCGCAATAAGTTCCGCGAAGAGATTCAAGACTGGCTGCAAGATGACTTCGATTTCTACGCGATGGCAGCAAAGCCCGGCGTGGATGCCCGTCAGTACTTCAAGAGCCATTTCCAAGAAATATTGGGCAAAACCTACACACCGTTTGCCGACAGCAGCATTTTCTCGCTGGCTCTTGACAAAGAAGACCCAGAAAAGAACAATGAGGAACTATTGTCGGAACTAGAAAGATTCTTCATCGTGAAACCTTGCAGATTAGGCGAGAAACCAGAACCGATCATTGAAGAGGCAAGAAAAACCGAAGGTAGCATGGCTCCTGCTCCGGAGAAAGATGGCGTCTTGATGGTGATGATGGAAAACTACGAAACTAAGAATAAGAATTTCCTTACAACTGGGAAACTCGCCATTGGCATCAAATACACAAAAGAATCTATGGAGATAGTGGAACATCTATCTAACATTGGGTATGTGCTATTCCATCATCGAAACCCCATAGGACAACATCTGTTTGCAGTAATGAATGCTTGCAGCGTGATTTCTTCAGGCGAAGTAGAACCAGATAGGTACAAGAACGTCAACACGACGGAAATGTATGTGTCTGTTGATATAGACACATCAGTAGAGTTAGATGCGTCAATTATCGATTCTTCTAAGAAAGAGTGGACGAAAGCAACGAGATATGATGCTCAATATTCAATTATTAACGAATTAACCCTTAATTAGTGTAGGAGATTTAGAAATAGCAGTCTTGGGGAGACACTACATTTGGGGAAGGCGGAATAAACCAGCATTGAAATAGTCACTCGGAAATGCAAAGAAAAGCAAGCTTTCCTTTGCATTTCTCTCGTTTTTTCGTAACTTTGCCATCAGATGGCGAAGTTACTCCGTCTCGGCATAAAAAATAAACGAGTTTATTTTGTTTTGCTCTCGACTTTTCGTAACTTTGCAGGCAAATTGATAATAACACCTATTTATATAATGAAAGAATTACAGTTGAAGTACGGATGCAATCCGAACCAGAAGCCCTCGCGCATCTTCATGCAGGAGGGCGAGTTACCCATCGAAGTCATCAACGGCCGTCCCGGCTACATCAACTTCCTCGACGCGCTGAATGCGTGGCAGTTGGTAAAGGAACTGAAAGAGGCCACGGGACTGGCTGCCGCCGCCTCGTTCAAGCACGTGTCACCCGCCGGTGCCGCCGTCGGTCTGCCGCTGAGCGACACGCTGAAGAAGATTTATTTCGTCGATGACGTCAAAGGTTTGGATGACAGTCCTGTAGCCTGTGCCTACGCCCGTGCCCGTGGTGCCGACCGCATGTCGAGCTATGGCGATTTCGTGGCGCTGAGCGACACCTGCGACGCCACCACCGCCCTGCTGCTGAAGCGTGAGGTCAGCGACGGCGTCATTGCTCCTAACTTCACCCCCGAGGCCATTGAGATTCTGAAAGACAAGCGCAAGGGTACCTACAATGTCATCAAGATTGACCCGTCATACAAGCCCGAGCCCATCGAGCGCAAGCAGTGCTTCGGCGTGACCTTCGAGCAGGGCCGCAACGAAATCAAGCTCGACGACCCCGCCCTATTTGAGAACATCCCCACACAGAACAAAACGTTCACGCCGGAGGCCAAGCGCGACCTCATCATCGCCCTCATTACGCTGAAGTATACCCAGTCGAACTCGGTCTGCTACGTCAAGGACGGTCAGGCCATCGGTATCGGTGCCGGACAGCAGAGCCGCATCCACTGCACCCGTCTGGCAGGCAACAAGGCCGACATCTGGTGGCTGCGCCAGCACCCCAAGGTGATGGCCCTGCCCTTCAAGGAGGGCATCCGCCGTGCCGACCGCGACAATACCATCGACGTCTACATCTCTGAGGACGAGCACGACGACGTGTTGCGCGACGGTGCCTGGCAGCAGTTCTTCACCCGTCAGCCTGAGGTGCTGACCTTAGATGAGAAAAAAGCATGGATTGCCCAGAACACGAAGGTGGCTCTCGGCTCCGACGCCTTCTTCCCTTTCGGTGACAACATCGAGCGCGCCCACAAGAGCGGCGTAGAGTTCATTGCCCAGGCTGGTGGCAGTGTCCGCGACGACCATGTCATCATGACGTGCGACAAGTACGGCATCGCCATGGCCTTCACCGGCGTTCGCCTGTTCCACCACTAAAAAGTGAAGAGTGAAAAGTGAAGAGTGAAGAGTGAAGAATATGAGTAAAGAATCAGACTTCCAGGATATTCTGGTCAATGGCATTTCGTTCGGTCGTGGCGGCGGTCCCCGTCAGCAGGACGACAAGGTCAAGACCAAAGCCAAGAAAAAGAAGTACATCACCGGTGCTCACGGTAGTGGCTCTGCACGGCAGAAAGCCAAATACCGTGAGCAGCGGGCCAACCGACACAAATGACAATTAAACAATTAAAAAATTAAACAATTAAAAAATTAAATAACTAAAGTAACAGCGAATAAAACAATTGTACATAAACGAAACTACTATGAGACATTATCTATTGACATTAGCGACACTCATCGCCATCACGACAACGGCATCAGCCCAGAAATACGTCGGCGGCGACATCTCTATGTTACCCGAATACGAGAAGTATGGTGCAAAATATTACGATAAGAGCGGCAATGACATCAGCGGCAAACTGCTTGAGTTCTTCACCGAACAGGGGTGGAACGCTGCTCGTGTACGCCTGTTCGTCGACCCGTCCAAGGCTTCAGCCGAACATCAGGCAGAAGGTGTACGGCAAGACTTGGAGTTTGTCAAGGCATTAGGCAAGCGCATCAAGGATGCCGGCATGGCTTTCATGCTCGACTTCCACTATAGCGATACATGGACCGATCCTGGCAAGCACTCGACGCCCTCGTCGTGGAGTTCGATGACCGCCGCAGAGATAGCCACGCAGGTTTATAGCTACACTAAAAATTGTCTGCAGGAGCTGAAAGCCGCCGGTGCAGAGCCCGACTTCATCCAGCCCGGCAACGAGATTACCTACGGTATGCTGTGGCCTACGGGACACGTTTATCCCAATGGAGGCGGACAAGACGGTGGGACGTGGGACAACTTCACCAACTATCTGATCAACGCCATCAATGCCTGCCACGAAGTATGTCCGAATGCAAAGATTATCATCCAGTCAGAGATGCACAATGCATCGCTTGTCACCGCATTCTTCGCACAGTTGGCAAAATACCCAGCCGTCCAGTATGACATCATCGGCCTAAGCTACTACCCCCATTATCATGGCACGCTGAGCACACTTGTCAACACGCTCAACACCTTAGAGTCAACCTACCCCGACAAGAAAATCCAGATTGTCGAGACGGCATACTATCATAAGTGGTATCCCGACGATGCCACGTATAAAGTGACTACATTCCCCAACTGGCCTGCCACGGAGGGCGGACAGCAGCAGTTTACGAAGGACCTGATAGCTGCTCTCAACCAGCACGCCAGCGTGGACGGCCTCTACTGGTGGTTCCCCGAAGCCAACGAGTACGGTGTAGACTCCAGCAATCCCGTCACCAACGGCTGGTGCAACTACAGCCTGTTCGACAACGAAACGGGGCGTGTCATGAAAGCGCTCTATGAGCTGCAAGCTTTTACAGGTGCTGTTGTCGATGACTCTGACGTCACCAGCCAATACATCGTCAACCCCTCGTTCGACAGCAACATCAGCGGATGGACTAACACGGGCGGCACAGCCCAGTGGAAAGGAAACACCTGGGATGTGCTTTCCAACTACTGCGAGTTCGGCTGGACGGGCAGCGCCATCACGGATCAGGAAGTGGTGCAGACACCTACCTTACCGGTAGGAAGCTACAAGCTGAGCGTCAACTGTGCCACAGACAACGGGGCAAAGGGCGTTTATCTGATTGCTGACGACCAAAGCACGGAAATGACAGGAACCGGTGGCATAGGTTTCTTCTCCGTAGAATTTACAGTAACATCGGAAAAAGCCGTCAAACTTGGTCTGAAACTGCAAAACACCACTGCCACCTGGGTTAACTTCGACAACTTCACTTTGGAAAAGACTTCAACGACAGGGATTGGCAACGTTAACGAAAACGATAACGATAACGAAAACCATTGGTACACGCTGGACGGACGCCGGCTGACAGGCAAGCCAACCGCCAAGGGTCTCTATATCAAGGGCAACCGCAAAGTCGTCCTCCGATGACAAATAAGGGAGTTAAGTGAAATGTTACGACTAACGAAATTCATCGCCAAAACCTTGTCAGTCCGTTTGAGTCTGATGATCGTTTTCTCGATTGCCATGTTGCTCATGGCCGTGTTATTCGTCATGTTTCATTACTCCAGGAAATCGGTCAAGGAAGAAGCCTTGCAGAAAGCCAGCCAGTCATTAAATGGCACCGTACAGCATATAGACAACATCCTGCTGAGCGTAGAGCAGGCCGCCGGCAACATGTACTGGCCCCTGCTGCAACACCTGAACCAGCCTGAGCGTATGCATGCCTACAGTCGCCAGATAGTAGAGAGCAACCCCTATATCATCGGCTGCGCCATTGCCTTAAAGCCCTACTTTTACAAGGGGCAGGAGCTTTTCATGGCTTACTACCACCGCGTGGACATCTCCGACCCCACATCGCCCATCGTACAGGACGACAGCTACGGCAACCGTCCCTACACCGAACAGGTGTGGTACACCGTACCTGTAGAGAAAGGCAGGCCCTACTGGACCGACCCGCTCAGGGAAGAAGGCAAGGAGGACGAGCCCATCACCTCCTTCTGTCTGCCCCTCTACGGTGCTGAGGGCGAGCGTGTCGGCGTGCTGGCCGTTGACGTCTCGCTCCACGTGCTGTCCGACATTATTCTTGCCACCAAGCCCTCGCCCAACTCTTACTGTACCCTGTTGGGCAGGGACGGTTCCTACATTGTCCACCCCGACTCCACCAAGCTGCACCGTCAGACCGTCTATGACCAGCTGAACGACGACAGCAGTCCCGAAGCCATCACAGCCGCCAAGGAGATGATAGCAGGCAAGACTGACTATAGGGCCTTCAACCTGAACGGCAAGGACTTTTACATATTCTACCGGCCTTTTGAGCGCATGGCTATCCAGGGGCGCTACATGGAGGACCTCAGCTGGAGCATCGGCATCGTCTATCCGCAGGACGACATCTTAGGCGACACCAACCGTCTGCTCTACAACGTGCTCTTCATAGCCACCGCAGGACTGCTCCTGCTGCTGGTGCTGTGCCTGTGGTTCACCCGCCGACAGCTGAAGCCCCTGCACCTGCTGACCCGTTCAGCCCAGCGCATTGCCGAAGGTCACTACGACGAACCCATTCCAGAAAGCAGGCATCACGACGAGATTGGTATGCTGCAGAACCACTTCCAGTCGATGCAGCAGTCGCTGGCCGAACACATCAGCGAACTCGACCAGCTCACCGCCACCCTCCAGGAGCAAGGTCAGGTGCTGAGTGCCGCCTACGAACAGGCCAAGGAAGCCGACCGCATGAAGACCGCCTTCCTGCACAACATGACCGACCAGATGCTGGCTCCCATTGACGACATCAAGCAGGACGTCGGCATCCTGTGCGGACAACTGCACGACATCGACCAGCAAGCTGTCGACCAGATGGTCGACGACATTCAGCAAAAGGGCAAGGTGGTCACCGTCCTGCTGAACCACCTGCTCGAAGTATCAGAGAAAGCTAAAAACCCCGAAACTGCCCATGAAGAAACAATCTGATACCATCCGCCAATCATTAGCCGCCAAACTCGGACTCGGCTATCTGCTGCTGACCATCGTTGTCTTCGTGGTTTCTTTGGGCATCTTCTTCATCCAGTCGCTCTACCTCATCCGCAAAGAAGCCATCGAGCGCGGCCATGCCACCCTATCCGTGGCGGCACAGCGTGTCGTCCGACATCTGACGACGGTGGAAACAGCCACCGACATCAACAGCTGGCTCGTGACGGAAAACCTGCAGCCCGACTCCCTGCTGGCCTATACACACCGCATCACCCAGCTCAACCCCGACGTCGACGGCTGCTCCATCACCACCGAGCCAGACATCTTCCCACAGTATGGGCGCTACTTTTCCGCTTACACCGTCCGCAAGGGCGACTCCATCATCACCGTGCGCGAGGCGCCATACGAGTATTTCGAGAAGGTGTGGTACAAGACGCCCAAGGCCAAGGGCCACGCCTGCTGGGTAGACCCCTTCGACGACACCACACCCGGCACGCTCTCGGCCACCGACATGATAGCCTCCTACTGCAAACCGTTGTACGACGATACCGGACGCTTTGTGGCTGTCATCTCCACCGACCTGTCGCTGCCCAAACTCTCCAAGGCCATCACGGCAGTGAGACCCTACCCCCATTCCTACTTCGTCATGATAGGCGAGGAAGGCTACTACTTCGTACATCCTGACAGCGCCAAACTCTTCCATCACACCATCTTCGACAGCGCCAAAGGCAATGCCAAGTCTGACATCGTCATGCTGGGCCACGAGATGACTACCGGAAAGACAGGTTACATGAAGATGCACATCGACGGACGTTCATGCATTGTCAGCTACCAGCCTGTGCCGCATACCCCCTGGAGCATAGCCCTTGTCAGCCCCGAGAGCGACATCTTCAGCCACTACAACCGGCTGCTCCTCATCCTGATTCCCCTCACCGTCATCGGCATCCTGATCATCCTCCTCCTTTGCCGCCGGGCCGTCAACCACGCCATCAAGCCGCTGAAACAGCTGCTCAGCCAGTCGCACATCATCACTTCCGGCAACTACGAGGCGACGACCATAGCCCACAGCAGCCGCACCGACGTCGTAGGCACCCTGCAAAACAGCTTTGCCACCATGCAAGAGTCGCTCAGCCGCCACGTCGCCAACATCCGCGATGGCAACGCCGAGCTGGAACGCCGCAACAAAGAACTGGAGCACGCCCGTGCGCTGGCCGAAAAGAGCAGCCGCCAGAAGACAGCGTTTATCCAGAACGTCACCCATCAGGTGCGTACGCCCCTTAACATCATCATGGGATTCTCGCAGGTGCTGCGCGACAATGCCAGCCAACTGCCGGAAGAGGAGTTGCACCACATCACCGACGTCGTCAACTACAACACGGTGACGCTCTGCCGCATGGCCGCCATGCTCTACGACAGTTCTGACAACTGGAAGGAAGAGTTGTTCACCCTCGACGAGGACGTGCCGTGCAACGCCGTCACCCGTCAGGCCATTGCCGACACTCATCGCCAATATCCGGACATGCGCATCGACTTCCACACCGACGTTCCCGACACGCTAACCATGCGCTCCAACTACCTTTACACCCTGCGCTGTCTGCGTGAACTGCTCTACAATGCCGGCAAATACTCCAACCCGAAGCAAGTCACCATGCGGATTACCCAGACCGACCGCACCATCCGCTTCGTTTGCGAAGACCTCGGCCCCGGCATTGCCGAAGCAGAACTTGAAAACCTGTTCAAGCCCTTCAGCAAAACCGACGACCTCTCGGAAGGCCTCGGCCTCGGCTTGCCCCTCACCAAGCGCCACTGCCGACGCTTAGGCGGCGACCTGACACTTGACACGTCCTACCACGACGGGTGCCGCTTCGTCATCGAGTTTCCTAAAACCTGACAGCCACCTCACTGCCGTCATAGCTGACGGTCTTTTCCCGTCCGTCGGGAAGTGCGACAACAAACTGGCGAACCTCCATCATGCCCTTGAACTGCCCCTGACGCTTACCGATGGTCAGCGTGCGAGTGGCGTCATTCCAGCGGAAAGTGATGGTAGCATACTGTCCCTGCTCATAGTTGTAACTGTCGCCCTCATCCTCATAGAGGGTAAACGTGCCGTCAGCCCCAGGGTACACGCGCACCTCGAGGTTGTCCCACGATTTCTCGCCGACATACTGCATCTCCGGTCCCAAGGGCAGGATGCTGCCCGCACGAACAAACATGGGCACCTTGTCAAGCGAGGTCTGCAGCGTCACGGAACGGCCACCCTTAAAACAGCGGTTCGTCCAGAAGTCATACCAGTCAGCCCCCTTAGGCAGATACTTGATGGCAGACTTCGTGACCGTCCAATCAATGTTAAGGTTATCGTTAGCGTTAACGTCATTTTGGCGGTCCCACCCCGTCATGGCGTCGGTGCTGACAATCTTTTCCTCGGTGTATTGCGGGTCAACGATGGGTGCAGCCAGGATGCTGCGACCAAACATAAACTCGTCGGTCATATCCCATACCTTCCTGTCGCCGGCAAAGTCGCTGAACAGCGGACGCAGGTAGCTGTCGTTATTCGAGGTCACCTGCCAGGCGGTACTATATAAATAAGGTATCAGTCGGTAGCGCAGACGGATCATCTTCTCTATGGCATCATAGACGGGCTCGCCCTGTTTGCCGAACTGCCATATTTCGCGGGGCGCGTCGGCACCGTGACTGCGGAAGACGGGACAGAACAAGCCATACTGCATCCAGCGCACGTAGAGCTCCTGGAACTGAGGATTGCGCGGTGCCGATGCCGGTCCCATGGTGTTGTAGGCATTACAGAAGAAGCCGCCGATGTCGGTATTGAAGTTGGGGTTGCCCGTCAGCGTAAAGCTCAGTCCGGCAGGAATCTGCTTGCGCAGCATGTCCCACGACGAGTTGACGTCGCCGCTCCACATGTTTGAACCGTAGTGCTGCTGACCGGCAAAACTGGAGCGCGTCATGATGAAGACACGCTTAGCCTCCCCCGTCTTGCGCTGCGCTTCGTACACGCCACGCACCGTTTCCAAGGGGAAGGCATTACGCTGCGAGCGCCATGTGCCGCCATACACCTTGTGGGCATAGTCGGCCTCGGTGGGATAGAAGCAGTCGGGGTCCGTAGAGTCCATCCACCAGGCATCGACACCATAGTCGTAGAGCTTCTTCAGATACTTCCAGTAGATGTCGCGGGCCACAGGACTGAAGGCGTCATAGACCTTCACCCCCGACGGATAGTCCTTCATCGGAGGCCACACGTGTGAGATACCACTCTGGGGCCACGTCTCGAAAGGCAGCAGCAGACCCAGCTTGTCCAATTCGCGATACTGCTGCGTCATCGGTCCGAAGCTCGCCCAGATACTGATCATGAAGTGGGCGTGCTTCTGGTGTACATGCGCTATCAACTGCTTGCCGTTGGCAAAGTCTTCGGAAAGGAAGTCCATGGCGTTCCACAGGTAGTTGGAGCCCCAATACTGCCAGTCCTGGATGATGCCGTCAAGGGGTACCTGCAACCGGCGGTACTCATCGACGATGCTCTCCGTCTCGGCAGCAGTCTTATAGCGCTCCTTTGACTGCCAGTAGCCGTAAGTCCACAGCGGGAACATGGGTACGTCTCCCGTCAGGTGGCGCATCTGGGCAATGACACCGTCGGCAGAGCCGCCATACATGAAGTAATAGTCCACGCCCGTGCCAGCCTCCGACGTAAACGTCATGCCGTCCTTGCCGTCGTCAAACTGCGTGGGCGAATAGTTCTCCCAATACAGTCCCCAGCCCTTGATGCTCTGCAGCACATTCTGGAAGTCCTCAAGGTTCGACTGTTCCATGCGTATATGTTCACCGCGGCGGTTCATCTTACCGTTCTGGATGGTGCCGAGTCCGTAGATGGCTTCGTCCTTGTCGAGCGTGAACGACTGGCTGACCTCAAAGTCATCCATATTCTTCCGGATGAGACTCCAGCCCTGTTCCCTCAGCAGCACCTTGCCCTTGGCCGTCAGGAAGGTCAGACATCCCGTTCGGGCATCCTTCCTCACCGTCAGCACCCCACTCGACACGCTGTTGCCGCGACGAGTCAGGGGGACGTCCTCGGCCTTCGCCGTCACCACCAGACTCTTGGTGGCCTTGCCCTTCACGACATGTACAATACGCGGTGTCAGAAACGTCACCGTGACGTCCTGCGCCTTACCCTCAACCCATGCTGCCACCAGCAGCAAAGCCATCATCATCAGTCTCCTTGCCATGATTCTTTCCTTTCTGTTTTTGATTGGTCTATAGTTTTCGGTTACAAAGATACGAATAAGTGAGTGAAAAGCAAAAAAGAAAACATGTTTTCTTTTTGCTTTTCCGAACGGAAGTATCTTCGACCGCAAGGTCAGAGATACGAATAAGTGAGAACAATACAAAATGAAAAACATTTTTTCATTTCTATTGTCGAGCGAAAGTATCAAAATGTGGTAACTTATCCCTCTCCTTGGAAAGGGGAGGATAGGAGGGGTTGATTGCATCGATGAATAAACAACTTTTGCCCACGACTTATCAACCACCCCCGACCCCTCCTTTCCAAGGCGGGGAGAAAACTACTATGCTGCGAGAAAGTCCGGCAGAAAGTTGGATGTTGCTTGGCTCCGAGCTGAAGGACGCCTGGCTCCGAGCTCGTGGCCTTTGAGCTTCGGGCTAGACAGGCATCAGCTCCGACAGTCCTTTTTTACGCTGCAAAGATAGACATTCCCTGGTTTTCAAAGGTGACAAAACGCACCAAACGGAGCTAAATTGCGCCAAAACACTGTAACTCATTCAGAGTGTCGTTGTACATCGTTCATTCAGCCTAATCTCCATACGATGGGTCGCCACCACCACCAAAATCTCCGAGGTCGTCTAAGTTGGTAGCCACATCAAACTCTTTTACTTCTTCGCCCGAGCCTACCAACAACCGCTTTCTTGCGTATACATAGAAACTTCTCGTGATGGGTTTCATATATCTTTTTTTCATAGTCTGCAATACCTTAAATAAGTTATTATTACTTCCAATTACCTACAAACACCTTCTTGCCGCCATGTATGAACAGGCCCTTACCGGCAGGACTGCTTACGCGGATGCCCTGCGAAGTGTACCATGCATCACTATCTGCGCTCGACATATTTGCCTCATGAATGGCTGTCACCTCGTCATCTTCATCCCAAAGCTGCATACCAATACCGCGAGCCTGCTCAGCACCGTTCGTCAACGTGAAGTAGCACTTCGTGGCAGGCAGCGAACCAGCTGTAGAAGGATAATAGAACTTATTATTTTGGATAAAAAGCGTACTCTTGTCACCCGCTGTCAGCGGCGTGGCATTATATATACCTGTCATGGAGCAATAGTCAGTATGTATGGTTGTCGGATCCGTTTTGTCAATGGTCACACCATAGAAAATTGGAGTTGTTTTCGTTTCGCTCACCTTTACCACGTATGGCCGACCTGCTACAATAGAAGTGCAAGGTGTAAAAGTAAGTGTTAGCAGCTTGGTTTCATCATTATACACCGAAGAACTTAGTTCTTCAATATCTACATCATCGCCTAATGCAGTTTGAGTTTGTTCTTCAGTCGCATCAAAAGGCAGACAGAGGGTAATCCATTTGTTTGAGGGAATTTCAAATTCCAAAGTAACATCATCTGTTTCCCCGTTATGATTTTCTAACAAGTCGGTATTGTCTATAAGATTAATACTAAGACCATTTAATATTGTCTTGTATGATAAATAACCAGGATTACTTATGCCGCCATCAACACGAGCATATTCCTTATCTGTATGGCTAGGATTGTATGTGGTTCCTGCTTCACCAATAATATTTATACATCCACTAAACATATTATTACTATTATATTTAACATTGTCAGTATTCCATCCGTCACCGCAAAATATGGTGGTTAAATTGGAACATCTATTAAACATGCTCGTCATATTTCCAACACTATGAGTATTAAAACTACTTAAGTCTAGACATGTCAAACTGCTACAACCATAAAACATTGCATGCATAGCTACCACATTACTCGTATTGAAACCACTTACATCAATACTTGTCAAACTACTACATTGAGAAAACATACTATACATATTGTTTACATTGCTCGTATTTAGGTACTTAAGCCCTTCAATTGTTATAAGATTTGATGCACCATGAAACCACATGAAAGTACTATGTGGCCTTTCGTTGGCAAAGGAAGGATCAAATACTACTTTAGTTATATTTTTATTATTCGAAAGCCACCCAGGATCGCTACTATTATTATTTAATCTATATTTCGTTCCTTGTCTTGAATTTTTCAAATTGTCATAATAAAATGTAAGGGTTGTCCCATTTAACACAACATACCCTTCCTGTGCCACAGCTTCGAGAGCGATGAACAGAGTCAGCAACATTGATAATAGATACTTTTTCATATCTTCGGCTTTTAGTGTTTGTGCCTTGGCGAACCCAGCAAAGCGTGTTTTGACTAGTAAGTGTTTGTAGGCAATGATACAAAAAAAGTGTGGGTCGCTGTACCTGTTGCTCGTCCCACTTACCAAGGCGTCTCGCATTGCCCGTCATTCAAGGTCGAGCAACGCAGAAGCCCACACGGTGTATGTATACACACTCCCAAACATGCCTATTGGAATAGGTAGAATAGGGGGCTGTCATCATACATACCCAATGAGCATCTACCGTTGCTTTGTTTTTGAATGACTTTTGTTGTTTGCGAGACAATTGGTAAGTCAAAGAACAAAGCGCCATCGTAGACACCTTTTCCATATATGCATCCCCATCCATCCGCTTCTGCTTCCACTTCAGCTTCATGGTGAGGACGTTGCAAAGGTAAGAAGAAAAAATTAAACAACCAAGAGATTGGCCAGTTTTTTGAATATAACAAATCCTATATCACGGGACTCTAATCTGTTAATACTCTTTGAAAAATAGATTATAGAACTCTGATCTATCACAAATTGAGTATACTATGAATTTTTGAAAAATAGGTTGTCACGTTGTCACAACCCCGATATACAAAGGGCGTGCAACCTGTTTGAGGTCGTCACAGGTTGTCACAAGGTTGTCACATTTTTCAGGGTGTTCTCGCGCACGGCACGGTTTAGCTTCATCTAGAGTCGATTCCACAATACCATTTCGGCATGTTTATAACTGATCATGCTTTTAAATTCTCGAGAGAATTCAAGCCTTCTGTTGGTTCTCGCTGATGGTTAGGATGAAGCAAATCCTCAAATTCTCGAGAGAATTTATCAGTTTACTTCAAGCTAATGTCTTCATGGGTCGCAAGTTTCACGCACCCAGCCCGAAGTGCTTAACCACTCAACTTCATTTTTAAGGAAATACAAACAGATTATCGTTCCACCCAATTTTGTAGTTCGATACCTTCTATGCGGTCGAAGTGCTTCAAATTGTCGGTGACCATAATCAGCCCTTTGGCCTTTGCCGCACAGCCAATGAGCAAGTCGTAATCCTCCAGCTTCATTCCCAAACTCTCCAACCTGAGTTTTTCCTGACAGAAGATGTCTATGGTTTCTGCAAAAGGGACTATCTTGACTTTCTCAAGAAAGTTGTTGACGATAGCCAGGTTTTCTGTAATCTTTTTGCTCTTATAAGCCCCATAGCGCAGTTCCATAACGGTAATGTCAGAAACGTAGCAGCTGTCTTCCCCGCACAGTAGCATACGCTCATTGATGCCGTATAAATCTCTAAACGCAAAAATACAAATATTAGTATCGAGCAGGTATTTGTTCATAACTTAATCTCCCTCATGTGGGCATTCCTGGCAGCGCGAATGTCTTCCACGATTTCCTCTGCAGTCCTGTCATCCTCCCATTTGCCAGCAAACTTTGCTGTCCATCCCTTGCCTGTATCTGCCGTTTCTTCACTTTCCGGATGTGTCATGGAACTGCTAAGCAAGGTTATGAGTTCCAACTTTACGTTATCACTCAAATCCTTCAATTCCGACCAGTACTTGGCACTGATGGGTGATGGAGTTGCTAATACATTTGTATTCATCTGTTCCTATTCCTATCTGTTAGACGCTGCAAATATACACAAAACAAACGAAACGACAAAATAAAAACTGAAAAACAATATATACGAAACCAACCCTGTTGTGGAATCAAACGACAATAATAACAATTAAAACCACGCCGTGTACGAAAACACCCTGAAAAATGTGACAACCTTGTGTCAACCTTTGACGACCTCAAACAGGTTGCACGCCCTTTGTATATCGTGGTTGTGACAACGTGACAACCTTTTTTTCAAAAAAACTACAGTAAAGCTCACAGGGGGGATAGACCCCTTGTGAGCCCAAATAAGTTCGGAAGTATCTTCGACCGCAAGGTCTTATCTACCTGTTTCAACGCCGTTGGCTTTCAGCCAGTCGTACAGCAGGTTCTCATACTCCTCAACGGGATTGACTTGGTCGTTGCTCGATCTCAAGGTGCGGATGTCGGCCTTGAAGATGTCCTGACCAGGATTCTCGTTGATGTAACGTGTCAGCTCGATGACGAAGGTCTTGAAGTCGACACCAGAGTCTTCCATCATCTCGCAGAAATCCTCGTAGGTGATACCTAACAACTCGCAGACGGCTGTTACGTCAGCCTCAAGCGAAGCCTCGTCAACGTCATATATCAAGTATTTCGGGTTCAGGTCAAAGAGCTTCTGAATCACACCGCGGCAGTCGAAGCCCATAAAGTCCAAGTGGCGCATGATGGCGATGGGGTCCTTTCTTGTCTGGTCAACCAGAAACTTGTAGGTATCGTTCAGCTCACCGTCATAGTACATAATGGGCCATGCTGCGATACCAGCAAGTGTCTGGATAAACCAAGGCAGCACACCCTCCATGTGGGTTAAAGGCATGACGAAGTTGGTCTGCAGGTTGGTGGCACCGGGGATGATGCTGGACTCATAGCCATTCTCCTTGAACAACTTCAGTAAGTTGCGACAAGACTGCACGGATACGATATCGTCGGTACGAGAATGGTAGATGAAAATACGCTGTGCAGGATTAGGCATCCATCCGTTTGTCAGGCTGATTCTTTCGTAGACATCCTGCATAAACTTGCTTTCCGGGCTCTCAAGATCGAGGTAAGGGGCTTTAAGCATCTCGTGGATTTTCTTATTACGACCGATTGCGCGGCTCATGGCGAAGACGGTGTATTTCTTTGAGAATACCAGCTCGTCAAGCCTTGAATAAAGCTCCTCTGTGAATACGTCTTCATAATTCAGACCGAGTTTCTGTGTCTCGTTAGTAGCAACGAGGAGCAGGGGAATAGAGGCGGTGAAACCTGTAGAATCTCTTTTAACCATGTCAGTGTAGGCTCTCTCCAAGTCAGCTGCGGCACCTCCTGCGAAAGTCTTGTCGAAGACGATTTCGTATGGATAGCTCATGTCGCGGACGCGCTGTGTAGCCAGGGCATCAAAGCCGCCGCTTGAATAGCCAACGTTGAAGTTCAGAATACCAGTATTGACGCTTAGGTTGCGGAGGATGCGGCGAGCAGCCAACAGTGCGTCAACGCTTGCTTGTCCGTTGAGGTCACCCTGCTGATAGGCCTGCGGGAAACGCTCAGTTACTCCCCATCCGTATAAGTCGCTCTCGACAATGATGAAGTCAGGCTTCAGAGGGTTGGCCAGGAACCATGACTCTAAGAATGCCATTCCGTTAGAGGGAAGGAATTCAGGGGATGATGTAGAGAAGTGGTTGAACAACACGATACCCTCGCTGTTTTTCTCGGCATTCCAGATCTCGTCAGGAATAAAGATACATCCACTCAGCGTGATAGGTCCGTCAGGACCGATTGACGGATATACAAAGTTAATCTGATGAGCTGCACGGCTGTCGAGGGGGTCCACAGTCTCAAGATATGCCAAACCTTTTGCGGGGTCTTTAATAGCGTCAAGCAGCTCAGGTTTGAATTCCATGGTGATTGGTTTAATCTCAGTAATTGCCTCTGTGTCTGAAATCTCCACGTCCTCAACCTCGCTGCTAAGCTCTGCCAGCACCTGGCCGTCAAAGCTTTTGATAGTTGTCGTGCCATTGTCGTTGAAGTCGATGGCTGACAGCTGGCTGGAGGTGTATACCTTCGTAGTCTTGTCTTTAAAAGTGATTTTGACAACCTTGGCGTTGATGGTTGTGCAGGCAACCATTGCAATGAGGGCAAGTAAAATCTTCTTCATTGTTCAGTCCTCCTTACTTTTTAATGGTTTTACGTACTTTGTCGCCTTCCTTCACCACATAGACACCTTTGGCCTTGGGCGCATTCTGCAGGCGGCGGCCGTCCACGGTGTACCATTCGTTGGCACTGTTGGCGGTCTTTGTCTTGTTAATACCAGTAGTTCCACCGGCTCTGTTGCTGATGGTGACGTCGTTGACATCTGTAATCTGCGTGTCGTCAGAATAAATGATGTTAACTTTCTCGCGGTCAAACGTGATGCGCTTGACCTGTTTTCCATTCTGGGTGAACTCTGCCTTTTGTGCAGAGACTGTCATGGTGCCGCAGAGAAGGACGGCGGCAAACATCCATGTGAATTTTATGCTCATAAGTACTTATGATTAATATTTTTTAAAATTACTTGACAATACCACGGAACGACACGTCCTGCAGTTTTCCGTCGACGGGCAGCTTGTAACCGTCCAGCTGGCGTTCGTAGTACATGTGGTCGAGCTTACCCGTGGGACGGCTGACAAACAGGCCCGTATGCAGCTTGTAACCTTCTATCTTGAAACCCTTGGGCAGCCATTCCTGCATGCGCTTGTCGACACGGGTCAGCACATCCAGTTCCGAATCCTGACAGTTGTCTTCCATCAACAGGTGTGCGACAACGTGCGGGTTTTTCACGTCACCATTGACGATGCCGCCCATGACATCCTTGATGGCAGGGTCTCTGCGGATTTCGTTGCCAATGTCGAAGAGGTATACGGGCTCGCCGTTGGGAGCGTCGACGTGCTGCTTCATGCGACCATAGAGGTACACCATGCCGTCCTCGTCAATCTCGGCCAGGTCGCAACTGTGTACCCAACCGTCACGGAATATCTCGCGAGTCAGCTCCTTGTTGCAGTAGTAGCCCTTGCCCATGCTCGGCGACTTGATCCACAGCTCGCCACGCTCGCCATACGACAACTCGTTGCCGTCCTTGTCGAAAACGCCGACGGTGACGCCAGGGAAGGGGATGCCGACGCTGATGAGGTCGCGGTCGTAGGTGCGTGCTTTCTGAGTATACACGGTGTCGACGGTAGCCACTGAGAACACCTCGGTCATGCCGTAGCCCGAGACAAGGGAGGTGGTACAGCCGCACTCACGCATCAGACCATCCATCCAGCGTAGCACCTCCGGAGTACAGCCCTCACCACCCATGATGGCAAATTTGAGGTTGCTCAGGTCGGGGCGCTTGCCAGCGGCTATCATCTTCTCGACCTCGGTGAAGAATCCCTCCCACAGACGTCCTGGAACCAGGGCCACCTGCGGACGATACTTGAGGATGGCCTCGGTGAACAGCTCTTGTGAGAGTCGTGGATCCATGTGGATGGTCATATTGTAATAGAGCGGCCCCATCATCAGGATGTAGAAGGCAGTGGCGAAGAGGGGCGGCAGGTAGCAGTAGGAGAGGTAACCCGCGTGGAGCAAATCAGTGTTCAGGTTAAAGGCCTCTGTGTCACGGAACATGTTGAGTATGGCTTCGTTGGTCATAGCTACCTGCTTGGAGGTGCTCACCAGCGTGGTGCCGCTGGAGGCGAACACCATCGCCACCTGCCCCTTGACAGCTGGTGCTTCCAGTTGACCTTCGTAATGGCTATAGCGCTTGACAGCCTCCGACATGGTGATATACTTGGGGTTCTTATGGCGTATCTTCAGGTTCTTCAGATAAGTGGCCGTAGTAGCTATCTGCTTCGTGGGGAAGCCCATAGAGCGCGTCACGTCCATCAGTACCACATGTTCAAACTGGGTGTCGGTCAGGGCTTCGTCCATCCTGTCCTCCATGCCGATGTAGACAAAGGCCACACGGGCCTTGCGCATGGATTCCTTTACGAGATTCTTGGCAGAGAACAGGTAGGGCATGATGGTAGTGGCACCTATCATGTTGGCGGCAAAGAGCACGTAGATGGCCTCAGGGAAGGCTGGGGCGAAGAGAACGACCTCGTCGCCAGGCTTGACACCCATGTTCTTCATAATCTTGGCGCACGTATGAACCTCTTTAATCAGTTCACTACGCTTGATGCGATTGCCGAAATAGTGGATGGCATCATATTGGTCACCGTCTTTCAGCATTTTTTCCTCCATAAATTTCCACAAGGTGATTTGTGGCATTTCCTTCTTTAATATGTCCTCGCATCCAGGGGCATAAAATTTAGTCCATACCATCTCCTCAGATGGCTTTCTGCTTAATTCTTTTTTCGTCATGATTACCTATATATATGATTTATAATTGATATTTGATGCGTTCATTATAGAATATCGGCGGCAAAATTACTGCTTTAATGTGATGTGAACTACTTCTTTCTTCATAAAAATGCTACCATTTCTCGCCTTTTTGTTATTAAAATGTGTGTTTTACACAAAAATGCTACCAATTTCCGCATTTTTGCTACCAAAACGTGTGATTTGTTATTGAAGTCCGAAGAAAAAGTTGTATTTTTGCAGTCGTAAAATGACAAGCAATGATACAGACTGACGCACCATTAGACCAATTTTTAGAGCTCGTAGAATTGAACGGAGTGTATGTGGAACAAGAGAGACACGGTTGGCCCAGGACCGGCGTGGACATGGTGTTTCCGCACGTCATTATTCTTTTGTGTTTGCGCGGCAGTGCACGCGTCATTTTCGACATGCAGGAAATAACCATTGAAAAGAATGATTTGGGAGTCATTATGCCCGGCCATGTCTTGCGATGCATAGCCTGTTCAGACGATTATGTATATGCATCCATTTCCATCTCAGCGGAGATGGTCAGCGAACTGAAGGGGCATACCTTCAGCCACGACTCTGATAAGTTCAACTACGCGCCGACTTCTCGTCTGACCGATGTGGAAGTCAAGCGCATGATGGCATTGCTCGAATTGTTAGAAACCATTGCTTCTCACGATAGAAATGACCTACAAGTGCGGCGGCCGTTGTTGCTGTTACAGCTGACGGTAGGCTACGAATTCGTCAACTACTACCGTCGTGAGCAGGACAAAGAGTGGGCGGAGAGCCGTTCGGCGGAACTATACACGCAGTTCTGCGACCTGGTGGTAGAGCACTACAGGGAGAATCGCAATGTCAATTTCTATGCTGGGCTGATGGGTTATGACCCACGGTATTTTTCGAAAGTGTTCCGTCAGTTCAGCAACGGTCTCTCGCCACAGGAATGGATTCAGCAGTATGTGGTGACGCAGGCGAAGTGCATCATAGACGCGCATCCCAAGCAGACGGTCAAAGAAACCGCCTACCAACTGGGGTTTCCCACCACCGCAAATTTCTGCCGCTATTTCAAACATGTCACCGGCATCTATCCGCAGGAGTATAAAATGAGAAGTTAGAAAACGCCCTACACTGTCCGTCAGTGAATAGTGAAAAAATGAAATAATTTTCAATTTTCAATTTTCAATTTTCATTTTATTTCGTACCTTTGTGCCTTCAAATAAACCAAGAACTATGAAGAGAATCATGACAATGGTGCTGTTGGCGGGATGGATGACGGCCGCTGACGCACAGGACAAGCTGTATGCCGACGAGTTTCCCCTCGGCGATGTAACCCTGTTGGACGGACCGCTGAAGAGGGCCCGCGACCTGAACATCCAGACGCTGCTGAAGTACGACAGCGACAGGCTGTTGGCACCCTACCTGAAGGAGGCGGGACTGACGCCGAAGGGCGAGAGCTATCGCAACTGGGACGGACTGGACGGCCACGTAGGCGGTCACTACCTGACGGCGATGGCCATCAATGCCGCCACGGGCAGCGTGGAGTGCCAGAAGCGCATGGAATACTTTATCAGCGAACTGCAGGCCTGTGCCGATGCCAATGCCAAGAACCATCCTGCATGGGGCAAGGGCTACGTGGGCGGCGTGCCTGGCAGCGACCGTGTGTGGGGCGGCTTCAAGCGGGGTGACTTCGGTGCCTACTATGGTGCGTGGGTGCCTTTCTATAATATCCACAAGATGTATGCGGGTCTACGTGATGCGTGGCTGTATACGGGCAACGAACAGGCGAAGCAGCTCTTCTTAGGCTTCTGCGACTGGGCCATCGACCTGACGGCGGGACTCTCGGACGCCCAAATGGAGCATGCCTTAGACACGGAGCACGGCGGCATGAACGAGGTACTGGCCGACGCATACGCCATGACGGGCGAACAGAAATACCTGGATGCTGCCAAGCGTTTCTCGCACCGCCGTCTGCTGACTCCGCTGATGCAGCGCCGCGACTGCCTGGACAACATGCATGCCAACACGCAGGTGCCGAAGGTCATCGGTTTTGAGCGCATTGCCGAACTGGGTGGCGACGAGGCTTACCACACCGCCGGTGCCTACTTCTGGGACATTGTGACGGGAGAGCGCTCGCTGGCCTTTGGCGGCAACTCGCGACGCGAACACTTCCCCAGCAAGGAGGCTTGTCAGGACTTCGTCAACGACATCGACGGTCCTGAGACGTGCAATACCAACAACATGCTGAAGCTGACAGAGGACTTGCACCGCCGCAACCCCGAGGCCCGCTATGCCGACTTCTACGAGTTGGCGACGTTTAACCATATCCTCTCGTCGCAGCATCCTGTGCATGGCGGCTACGTGTACTTCACGTCAGCGCGTCCGCGTCACTACCGCAACTACTCGGCGCCTAACGAGGCCATGTGGTGCTGCGTGGGTACGGGTATGGAGAATCATGGCAAGTACGGGCAGTTCGTCTATACCCACAAGGGCGATGCGCTGTTTGTCAACCTGTTTGTGGCTTCAGAACTGAACTGGAAGGAGCGGGGCATCACTATTAAGCAGGATACCCAGTTCCCCTACGCTGAAACCAGCCGCATCACTATCACTAAGGGCAAGGGCAAGGTAGCGCTCCATGTACGCTATCCGGGCTGGGTGAAGCCGGGACAGTTTGCGGTGAAGGTGAACGGCCAGCCCGTGAGCATCGTCAGCGGTCCCTCGTCGTATGTCACCATCGACCGCCAGTGGAAGAAGGGCGACGTGGTGGACATCCACTTCCCCATGTACAACAGCGTGAGGTATCTGCCCAACCTGCCGCAGTATATCGCCCTGATGCACGGTCCCATCATGCTGGCCATGAAGACGGGAACGGAAGACCTTGCCATGCTGATAGCCGACGACAGCCGCTTCGGACAGTTGGCCGTGGGCAAGAAGCTGCCCATAGACCAGGCGCCCATCCTCATCGACAACGACATCGAGGACATTGCCAACCAGTTGCAGCCCATAGCTGGCAAACCGCTGCACTTCAGTTTTAAAATGGAAAATGGAAAATTGAAAATGGTCAATGGTGAACGATCAATGGTCAATGAGCTAATGCCTTTCTTCGAGCTCCACGACAGCCGCTACATGATGTACTGGCTGGCGCTGTCGGAAGACAACTACAAGGGCTATCTTGACCGTCTGGCCAAGGAGGAACAGGAGCGCCAGGCACTGGAGGACCGCACGACGGACAAGGTGCAGCCGGGCGAGCAACAGCCTGAGAGCGACCACTTCATGGAGACCGACGACTCGTTTACGGGCAATACCAACGACGTGTTCTACCGCGATGCCCGCGACGGTCACTACTTCAGCTATCTGATGCAGACGGGCGGCAACACCGACCTTACCCTGCGCCTGCAGTACTGGGGGGTGGGCGAATGGAAGAGCCACGAGTTTGACATCCTCGTCGACGACGTGGTGGTGGCTTCGGTGAACAATACGGGCAAGTACCGCATCTCGAAGTTCATCTACGAGGACTACGACATCCCCGCCAATCTGCTGCAAGGCAAGAAACAGGTTCGCATCAAGTTCGCCGCCAAGCCCGGCAAACAGATTGGTGAGATCTACGGCGTAAGGTTGATACGCATTCGCTAATTAGGGCGAAGCCCGCATCAATGTATCAAGACATTCAGAAATTCAGTTCACGGCCCCGGTAGAAGTCCATGAGGGCAGTCTGGTAGAGGTATTCATAGCGGGCCTTGACATGATCGCTCTCCGCTTTCAGGTAGTTGGCCTTGGCCTCGTTGAACTCGGTGATAGTAGCCTTGCCGTTCTCGTATTTGGCCTGTGTCAGGAGAAAGGCATCATAGCCGGAACGGGCTGCAGCCTCGCTGCTGTGATACTTGGAGTCGGCAGCCACGGCATTATAGTACACCTGCTGGATTTCCTTGTAGAGCGTCTTCTTCACGTTTTCAAGCTGGAGATGCTGGTTCTCAAGGTCAACACGCGCCGAACGGATACTGTTGCGTACCCTGAAACGGGTGAAGATGGGGACATTGAGGTTCAGTCCCACGTACTGGGCAAAATTATTCTTCAGCTGGGTGGTGAAGTTGTCGGCCATGACACCAACGGTCTTGTAGTAGTTCGTCTGAAGACCGGCACTGAGGTTCAGCGTGGGTAAACCTGCAGCCTTCGCGATGTCGATGTTACGTTCAGCGGCAGACAGGCGTAGCTGTTCGGCCTGGACTTCAGGCTTGAAGGTCAGCGCCTCAGCATAGATAATCTCCGGCGAGGGGAGCGAAGAGCGCAGGAAACCATTCCCGTTATCGTTCCCGTTATCGTTATCGTTCCCGCTAACGTTAACTCTTACGACGGCGAAATCGTCGGGTGACGGAAGTTCCAGCAACTGAGTCAGCGCCAGCAACGAGAGTTGGTAACTGTTGTCGGCCTGAGTAGCGGTCAAGTGAGCAGCAGCAAGGGTAGAACGCTGTCGGGACAATTCGGCAGCGCTGGCCTTCCCATTCTCCACAAAAGCCTCTAAGCGGGCCACCTGCTGTGAGTCGATGGCAACCTGGCGGTGGGCGACGTCGGCCATCTCCATGTCGTAGAGTATCTGGACATAGGCCTGTGCCACCTTCATGCGGATGTCGTTCCTGGCCTTCTCCAAGTCCTGTGTGGCGGCTTCAAGGTTCAGTTGGCTGAGCTTGATCTGGTTCGGAATCTGGAAACCGGTAAAGAGCGGTACGGTGGTACCGAGGCTGAGACTCGTAGAGTTGGTGCTGCGATTGGTGTAGGTATTGTCGAGTGTCAGGCCTCGTCCGAACGAGAAGCTCTCCGAAGCTGAGGCACTGAGGTCAGGCAGGCGACTGTTCCGGGCTGTCGAGAGCTGGTACTCGCGCTGCTTGCACTGGTTCGCCTTTTGCTTGATACTGATGTTATGCGAAATAGCATGGTCAATACATTGGCTCAGCGTCCATTGACGTGTCTGCGCATGCAAAGGCAAAAGGGCGAAAAGGCAGAAAGGTAAAATGGAATATCTTTTATTCATAATCATTTCAATTATCGTTACACGTTATTGTCCTTCTTCTGCAAGCTTTTCCGGTCCACGCACTATGTCCTTCACGGTGAGACCCTTCTTGATTTCAATGTTCACACCGTCAGACAGTCCCGTGGTCACCTGCTTGCGCTCGTAGGTCTTCTCCTTGCCGGAACCCTTGACAACGTAAACGAAGGTGCTGTCGCCACTAAACTCAATGGCGCTCTCAGGGATGGACAGGGCCTTCTCGGCAGAAGCCAGGACAATCTCGGCATTGGCACTATAGCCGGAACGGATCTTACCGCCTTCCGACAGCCTGACGGCAGCTTTGATTTCAAACTGGTTGGCGCCATTGCTCTCCACGGCTTTGGGCGACACATACTCTAAGGCGGCGTCGAACTTCAGATCCTGCAAAGCACCGATGGTAATCTTCATCGGCATGCCACTGACCAGCTGACCCACTTCCGTCTCGTCGATGTTACCACGGAAGATGAGGTCGTTCATGTTGGCAACGCTGGCGATGGTCGTACCGTCATTGAAGGTGTTGGAGAGGATGACCGAGTTACCCACTTTGACAGGCACGTCTAGGATGACACCGCTGATAGTGCTACGGATGAGTGTGCTGGAGGCTGAGGCATTCGACTTCGACACACCGTCGCGAACCACCTGCAAGGCATCGACGGCAGCAGCCTTCTCTTGCTTGGCCTGACTCAATGCCAGACGGACTTTGTCATACTCGTCAGCCGACACCAGCTTCTGCTGGTAGAGATTCTCCTCGCGTTGGAAGTCGGTCTCAGCCTGTTTCAGGTTGATGTCTGCCAGGCGTACACGCATCTCTGCCGAACTGAGCTGGCCCATGTCAGGAATCACCTTGACCTTGGCTATCACCTCGCCCTGTTGGACATACTGGCCCGGTTCCTTGTAGAGATGCGTGATGATACCCGAAATCTGGGGCTTGACATTCACCTCGTTACGGGGCTCTATCTTACCCGTGATAATCGTGGTCTTCTGGATGTTCTCCACCTTGGGCGTAAACTCGTTATACACAATTTCCTTGGGTTGGCTCTTCTGCCACAGGAACACGAAGGTTCCGATGAAAATCAGCGCGATAATGGCCGCAATCATCAGTTTGCTGTACTTTTTCATAATTATGTTGTTTTTTTCAATTATCAATTTTCAATTATCCTACGAGCTTTGCTCGCTTATACCTTTAGGTGTAAGAATTAGCGAATGCGCCATTACTCGTCTCGCATGGCATCAATCGGTTTGATGGACATAGCACGGGCAGCGGGAGCCAAGCCTGCCAGGACACCTAACGAGCTGACCACGACGGCGGCGAAGATAGCTGTCCAGAAACCTATCTGGAAGTGGGCGGCAAGGATGCCGTCTTCGGTATTCGCCAATTCCAGCATCTGCAGAATCAGCACGCCAAAGAGGATGCCCGACATGCCAGCCACCAGCGTCAGCACGATGCTCTCGCTGACTATCTGCGAAAGTATCATCTTCGGCGTGGCTCCGATGGCACGGCGGATGCCGATTTCCGTGGTGCGCTCACGCACGGTGACCATCATGATGTTCGATACGCCGATGGCACCGGCAAGTAACGTACCGAGACCCACAAGCCAGATGAGGAAGTTAACTCCCCTGAACAGATTGTCGAGCATCTGGAAAAGCACCTCGGTATTGAACACCATGGCACCTTGTTCGTCGGTAGGGTCAACGAAATGCGCCATGGTCACTGCCTCGCGGATACGGTCTGACAGCTTTGACATCACCACGCCCTGACGACCGGTAGCCACCATCATGTCCACCTGGTTGCCACGGTTGTAGGTCTGCTGCATTAGCGTCAGCGGCAGCGTTACCTTTTCCTCGGCTCGTCCGTTGATATTCATATTCGTCGACGCATAGTCCACACCAATCACTTCGTAATAGGTAGAGTCGATGCGGATGCTCTTGCCGCAGGGGTCGCCACCTTCCTTGAAAAGGTCCTTGTAGATTTTCTTGCCAATGACGCAGACCTTGCGATGCTCATTCATATCGACCTCGTTAATATAGCGGCCATAGTAGAGTTTCGGCGCAATAACCTTGGCATAGTCAGGCGAAGTGCCCTGGACTCTCGGTGTCGTCCGCTGGTCGCCATAGTAGGCATTGTTCGACTTCCCCCAAGGCGAGAAGAGCACGGGGGCTACTACGTCGAGCTCAGGTACGCGCTGCTTCAGACGGTTGATGTCCTTGTAGTCCATGCTCCACCAGCGGCCCTTGCGGAAACCCTTGTAGGCTTTGGATGTCTGCTGTCCCCAGATAATCACTGTGTTCTGGGCAAAACCTTCGAAGTTCTTCTCCAACAGTTCCTTCAGTCCGTTACCGCCACCCATCAGCGCCACGAGCATGAACACGCCCCAGAACACGCCGAAGCCTGTCAGGAACGAGCGCGCCTTGTTGCGGGTCAGCGTGTCCAGTATTTCCCTGTATGAATCAATATCTATTCTCATAACGTCAATCTGCTC
The DNA here is from genome assembly GCA_946186115.1 of uncultured Prevotella sp. Taxonomy (GTDB): domain Bacteria; phylum Bacteroidota; class Bacteroidia; order Bacteroidales; family Bacteroidaceae; genus Prevotella. Next base: position 37,026 of record CAMHLV010000023.1, read on the forward strand.
TTAATGCCTCGATGGGGCGGATTCTACTTGCTTTATAGGCTGGGATGAGTCCCGCGATGGTGCCTGCGATAATCATCACCATCGTGGCCTCGATACACACGTCGAGTCCTACCGTCGGATCCAGGAACATCGTTGCCTGGAAGAGCCCGGTATCAATGGTTTCATGACCTATCGTCGCATCCATATACTCGTTGGCACAGACACCTAACACCATACCAATATAACCAAAGAACGTCGTAATGATGACACTCTCGATGATAATCAGCTTCAGGATGCTCCAGGGCTTGGCACCTATGGCCTTACGGATGCCAAACTCGTGGGTACGCTCCTTGACGGTGATGAGCATGATGTTCGACACACCCACGATACCGCTGAGCAGCGTAAACAAACCCACAATCCAAAGGGCTGTACGGATGATGGCGATACCCTTTTCCATCTGCAGGCTCTGCGTATAGCCGTTCCACAGCCAGATGGCCCGCTCGTCCTCAGGATGGGCCTGGTGGTTGGCATTCAACCGGCGACGATAATCCTTCTCGAAGGCTTCGTTGGCCTCCTCGGTAGACAGTCCGTGGAAGGTAAACTCAATGTTACCGATGCTGTTAGTGTTGGCACCGAAGATACTCTTGATGGTAGAATAAGCCGAATAGGCAGAACTCTCGCCGTCGCCAGGGGTCTTATAGATGCCCACCACCTTGAACGAGAAATTGCCTACCTTGACATGCTTCCCCACCAGCGTCTTATAGTCCTTCGGTTCCAGCTCCTTGGCCTGCTTGTCAGTCAGCACCAACACCTTGCGCTTCTCCTTCAAGTCAAAATCGTTGATGTTGCGACCAACTATCAGCGAGCGCTTCACGATACTGCTATGAACAGGATAGACTCCCATAATCTGCAGGTTCATGTATTGCTCGCCATGAGTGACGGTACCACTATAATAATAGGTGGCGCCCACGTCGTCGATATGCTCCTTGAACTCTGACTCGGTAGCTTCAAGGTCAAAGGTATTCAGGTCGATGCTGCGCCCCTCGCTCAAACCGTTGTAAGCCTTCGAGGTGGTACCGCCATACGCCTCCATCGAGTTCGTCAGCCAGTTTTCGCTTTGCTTCATGTTGGCGTTGATGAGTCCGTTACCGGCACCTAACAGCACGATGAGCATAAAAATGCCCCATGCCACCGCAAAACCTGTCAGCGTCGTGCGAAGCTTGTTGCGACGGGCTGTCGACCATATTTCACTGATGATATCCCGCATAGCTACTTACTTCATTAACCCACCACTACCAAAGGGACTGGCATCGTGATTCAGGTTCTCCTCAATCTGTCCGATGACACCGTCCTTGATATGAACAATCTTATTGGTCTCATTGGCCACACCGCTCTCGTGAGTCACCACAACGATGGTCATGCCTTCGTCCTCGTTCAGCTGCTTCAGCAACTGCATCACCTCCACGGAGGTCTTCGAGTCGAGGGCGCCCGTAGGTTCGTCGGCTAGGATAATCTGAGGCTTCGTAATCAGCGCACGGGCAATGGCCACACGCTGCTTCTGTCCACCTGACAGTTCATTGGGATAGTGTTCAGCCCAGTCTAGAAGACCTAGACGCTCCAGATACTCCAAAGCAAGGGTGTGTCGCTTTTTACGCGACACCCCTTGGTAGAAAAGTGGCAACTCAACATTTTCTACTGCAGTCTTAAACGAGATGAGATTAAACGACTGAAAAATGAAACCTATCATCCTGTTGCGGTACGCGGCGGCTTTCGTTTCCGAGAGGTTCCAGATGGGTGTCCCTGCGAGCTCGTAGCTCCCTGAGTCGTAGTTGTCAAGGATGCCCAAGATGTTCAGGAGTGTTGACTTTCCTGATCCTGAAGCACCCATGATGGACACGAACTCGCCCTTGGCGATGTCCAGGTTGATGCCTTTCAGCACGTGGAGCGGCTGAGCGCCCTGATAGGTCTTATTGATGTCTCTTAAATGAATCATAATAATGCTTAATGCTTTCTGTCTGTTTGACGTTGCAAAAGTACGAAAAGTTGCAATACTCGCATAAAATCTGGGATAATCTGCATAGTTTTGTGACGAATGGGGTCATTCTGCAGCTTTTTGCAAACTATTGTAGGCCTCAGTCACATCATTGATGGAGATGTCCAACAGCTGCATCTGGCGGAAAAGCTCCGGCAGACGTTCCTTCATGAACGCCTTCTTGCGTTCCTTCAGAATCTGCTTCTTGGCACCAGGTGTCACAAAGTAGCCCAGTCCGCGCTTGTTGTATATCACTTCCTCGCGAGCCAGTTGTTCGTAGGCCTTGACGGCTGTGTTGGTGTTCACCTCTAACAACACGGCATATTCGCGAACACTTGGAATACGGTCATCGTCTTGATACACGCCAGACAGTATCTCGTCGCACAGACGGTCAGCCATCTGGATGTAAATCGGTTTATCGTTAGTGAATGTCATAATTAGTCCATTTGTTGGTTACCAGTTGTAAGTTCTTGAAGATATGGAACGAAGCCCAGTAGTTGAAGACAGAGAACAGGGGTAGCAAGACGGCGAGAATATATGCAGGGATGCCAACCTCGCCAGACACGTAACGACCATTCTCCCAAGTAGATGTAAACATAGAGAGTTCGAAATAATGCATAGTCTTTACAAAAATCACCCAGAACAAGATGAACACCAGACAAGATATGACGAACGAATATTTGCGGAACAAGGTTCCTCCGATAATCAGGAGTGAATGTGTCCACACGGCAATGGCAGCAATCACAAAGAGATTCATCACCAGATAGAACCAGTTGCAGGAATCAGCCTCCAGTATATGAGGCGTCAGATTATCCATCATCTTGGGGATGGCAGACGACCACCAGTAATAGGTTTCCACTGGATTACCCATCACCGAGGTCTCTATCTCTGTGTAGGGTCCACTCACCCAGAACCACGCCATGCGGAGACTGTCGCCCAGCACGAAAGCCAGGAAGACGCCAAGTACACAGACGACGGAGGTGTAGGTCATCAAGGCGAGGAACTTCTCGAGATTGCTTGCCGGCAGCATGAGGAAAGCCTCGCGCTTGCGCTTCTCGTTCACGCCCGACACGATGGAGCTGACCAGGATGAGCGACGCCACTGCAAAGAGGGCAGCACCAACATCTCCGTAATGGCGAAGCATGGTGAAAGGAGAGTCATAACTACTCATTCTAAGCAGTATCATTTCAGCCATAAACACACCCACGACGGAGCCTGCCATAGCATAGAGTATTCGACGCTGATTGACACTCAGCACCCAGCGGAGCATCTTTCCGAATCTATTGAAACTAAACGTATTCATAGCTTTACCAATTAATGAATTTACCAATA
>CAMHLV010000024.1 GCA_946186115.1 uncultured Prevotella sp.
CGAGAAGACTTCAAACACGCAAACGATTACGTAAACGATTACGGGAATATTAACATATTTTTATTCCAGCGGATTAACCATTATTCAATTATTCTTCGTATCTTTGCAGTCTACTAACTATAGTATCTTCACGTGCGCACGTACATTATATCTTTTTTGTATCGTGCTTCATCTGGAGACTAAAACAAATTGAAAATCAAACAAATCAAAATAACAAATAATTATTAACTAAAACTTAAAGCTTATGAGAAAAAAATTGTCTTTACTAATGGTGGCTCTTGTAGCATTAGCTGCGTTTGCTATCAGGAAAGCAGCGGCAGAACCAGAGCTGTATGCCGTGGCTGACAGGTTTACGCCTACTGACAATCAGCAGGTACAAGCTACAACGAGTGTGAAGCTGACCTATGGAGCTGACGGAAAATGGAAAGAGTCTGCCCCCAATACTTTGGATGATAATCTGAAGTTCTTTGTCGTAGGGCAAAACAATCCTAAAGATGGTGAGCTAAATGGCACTAGTTCCTCTGGATCTGGTTACACAACTGCCAAGAAAAACCTTCCGAAATCTGGAACTTATTATGTGTTTGAACCCTCAAAGGCAGGTACTTTGAAGGTAGGTATTTGTCTTGCCAATGATAAGTCATTCTATGTGACTGATGGCGAGGGTAACTGTATGAGTGACAAAGTGACATTAACAAGTAAGGACGGAAGTTCCGTGTCTTATCAAACCGCAGAAGGAAAGGTTGAATATTCTGTAGCAGCTAAGCTATATGGTTTCGCAGAGTTTGATGTAGAAGCTGGCGGAACGTATTACGTGTTCTGTGCGGGGTCGAAGCTTAGCTTCTATGGTTTCTATTTTACTGAAGCTACTGCTTCCGAACCTACCAAGTACAACGTGTCGGTTGCTACAGGAATCGAGAATGGCTCAGTGACCGTTGACAAGCAGTCTGCTGCAGAGGGCGAGACAGTGACCATTACCGCTACGCCAGACAACAACTATGAAGTGGACGCTGTCAGTGTTGACGTACCTGGTACTGCTGTGGATGGTAGTGGTAATACCTATACCTTCACTATGCCTCCAAGCGATGTAACAGTCAGTGCGACGTTCAAGTCTACATCGACTGGCGGCGGTGACGAGCCTGCAGGCGGCTTCCATTGGGAGAAAGCCACGTCAATAGCAGTTGGTGATGTGTTGTTGCTAACTTCTGAAGGTACATCGGGGACTACTACATGGTCTAAAGAGCTTAAGGAATTCTCAAACAATATTGGTCAGGTAGAGGATTATACCAATACTCCTGCAGGATTACAGCCTCTTACAGTAGAAGAAGGTAATCAGTCAGGAACTTATGCCTTTAAGAATGCTGACGGTAAGTACCTTGCTGCCAATTCAAGTAATCAACTGCCTATTGTTGATAAGTTGGGTGATAATTCATCATGGACTGTGACATGGGAAAACGATATACCTAAGATAGTAAATGTTGCTACCACGGCTCGTGTCCTTCAGTATAATTCTGGCTCTCCTCGTTTTGCATGTTACACAAGCGCTCAGAAGGCTGTAACACTATGGAAGAAAGTAGGCTCTGATCCCGTTGAAACCCGCATTGCGACGACCATCACTCTTGGCGAGTATGCTACGACTGCCGAGGTTGGTGCAGAATATGCTCTGCCTACTGCTACAGTAACTGGTGTTGATGGTGCTCCTGTCGAGAACGCTACCGTTACATGGAGCAGTTCTGATACTGAAGTTGCCGAGATAGCTGCAACATACGCTGGGCTGAACCTGAAGAAGGCTGGCAAGGCTACCATTACCGCTACCTATGAGGGTGATAACAACTATAAGGGCAGCACCGCAAGCTTCGAGCTGACAGTGACTGCAGCTCCCTACACGTCGATTGCCGCTATGCTGGCTGACATTACGTCAACTCAGACTACGGTGGCGTATAAGTTTGAGAACTTGCTGGTGACCTATGTCAACGGATCTAACACCTATGTCCATGATGGAACCAACGGCTTCCTGTTCTATGGCTCCAACTTAGGACTTGTAGCTGGCCAGAAGATTACAGGTACAGTAACCGGACAGTTGTACACCTACAATGGTCTGCCCGAGATGAGTGTTAATGCTAATGGTATCAGCGTAACGGTAGCTTCTGAAAACAATGAGGTGACATGGACGTCCATCGCTCCAGCCGACCTTCAGAACAACATCAACGTTCCTGTTACCATTGAGAATGCTGTGTTTGTTGAAGCAGGCGATGGCAAGAACCTTAATTTCAAGGTTGGTGAGAAAGATTTAGTTGTTTACAACAACTGGAGCATTGATGTTAAAGCCCTCGAGGCCGACAAGGCATATAACCTCACTGGTATCGGCTCAGTCTATGCTAAGAGTGAGACAACAACTTACCAGCTATATCTTGTTAGCTTCGTCAAAGAGCCTATGAAGGGTGATGCCAACCTCGACGGTGAGGTGACTGTGACAGATGCAGAGATGGCTGTCAGCTTCGCCTTAGAGACTGAGACTCCTACAGCTGAGCAGCTGAAGGCTACCGACCTTAACGAGTCGGGCGACGTCACCGTATCTGATGCTGTGGGCATAGTGAACATTGCACTTGAGATAAGCGACGAACCCGTCGCTGGTGCCCGTGCCTTCGAGGCTGGCAGCAACATGCTGACACAGGATGGATTGGCACTGAACCTGCAGAACACCACAAGTTTCGTAGCATTCCAGATGGATGTGACGCTTGACAACGGTGCCGTGCTCAACGGAGTACAACTCGCAGAGCGTGCACAGGGTCTGAAGGCAACTTACAACAAGGTTGGCGAGAACACATGGCGCATCGTAGCCTTCTCAGTTGCTAAGAACGTCATCACTGGCAGCGAGGGCAATCTGCTGACTCTCGACGTTACAGGCAACCAGAGTGCAACCATCAGCCACATTGAGTTCAGCGACTCTGCTGCTAACGCCTACGAACTTGCTCTGAGCAGCAACACGACAGGCATCAATACCGTCGGCAATGCACAGCAGTCTATCGACAATGCCTACGACCTGAGCGGCCGCCGCATCAACGGCAACACCAAGGGTCTGCGCATCGTAAACGGCAAGAAAGTCGTGATTAAGTGAGAGAGGTGAGGGCTCCGGCTCTTATCTCCTAACGATAACGACTTCGAGCTGAAATCTCAAGGTCATGGTGAAATAATCACCATGACCTCCGGGTAAAAGCATACATTCTATTATTAAATACAAAAAAACTATCACATGAACAACAAATCAATTCCTAAATGGTTCTCCATGCTACTGCTGATGCTGGTGGCAGGAGTAACGGGCGCTTGGTCAGAGTCGCTCACCATTCTTGATTTCTCCATCGCTGCCGGTGGAGAAAAGGAAGTTGCCATCAGCCTGGAAGCCAACAATGCTTCAGTCTATGGCATTCAGACCGACATCACACTGAGTGAAGGTCTGACTCTGGTGGAGGCAAAGTCGGCCGTAGATGGCATCGACGCTTTCACAAACGTTGTTTCCAGCGGAGCAACCCGCATCGTGCAGCTCTCTATGAACAAGGCCGGTGCGCAGATTCCTGTTGGTAACGTAATCAATCTTAAGGTCAAAGCTGCTGACAACTTCGAGAGCGGCACCATTGAACTCAGCAACACCCGCCTGACTATTGGCACCAATGGCCAAGAATTGAAAATGGAGGGTACTTCCATTGCTGAAGTGACTCTGGAGCAAGCAGAAGAATGGGTATGGCGCGACATCCATATTGACCTGACAAACGCCAATCTCCTTGAAGAAAGCGAACAGGTAGAATGGGGTACTATTAATCCCTTTGGAATTGCTGTAGATAAAGATGGAGTAGTAAGCCGCGTGGCTGCTGACGCTGACGATTCCCGTGCAACAGTTCAGGGAAAGTGGCACAGCAACCAGTGTTGGGCTTCGCTGAATGTCAGCGTAAAAGTAGAGGGTCCTGTTAAGGTGACTTGTGGCACACAGCCGTGGAGTGACTCTCCTGTAACTATCAAGGTTGGCAACGAAACTGTTGCTTCCTTCAGCAACAAAGGAAATCTTTGGACTTCGACAGCTACAGAGAATGTAGTATTTGGATACTACAAAGGTTCAGAACCTGCAACTCTTACCATTGACGGTGGTGGATATCCCACTTATATAGCCATTGAGGCTGTTGACCCCGCTGATATTCCAAATGATGCTACTGTAACCTTCGATGCCGCTAATGCTGGTGCAGAGGGCTTGGCTCCCGCCGCACAGAAGGTAGAGATAGGCTCTACGGTCAAGATTCCAGCCAACACGACTCTGTTCATTGAAGGCAAAACACTGACAGCATGGACAGACGGCACCAACCAGTACAAGATTGGCGACGAGGTGACCGTCAATGAGGACATGACACTGACTCCGGTATTCACTCAGAACGAGGTAAGTCTGGCCGACCGCACAGAGCCCGTCACTGTGAAGTGGAACTTCCGCCGTGACCAGGGTGCACCTATACTGAACTATCAGAACAAAGATGGTATTTTGGTTGCCCAGGCCACTATTGGCAACAGCACTATCGATGTTAAAATGCCATTCACCACTAATAACGGTGGTAAACTGAATAATCAAAACAACAACGACTGTGCACAGTGTAACATTAACACGACGTTTACCATTCCTTCATGCAAGAATGCTGTAGTCAGCATGGAGTCGTATGGAGGCAACTACATTTTCAAGGCTGAAGGGAAGACGGCTACCACCATTGACGGTCAGAGTGACTACGAAGGTGGTCAGAACATCAGCTACACCATTGGTAACACCGCAGAAACCATTGACATTGTGATGGGTAATGACGCGGGCTACATCCGCACCATCCAGGTTGTGCTGCCCGTAGTACAGAGTAGCAGTGTTACTCAGGAAAAGGCCATTATCGATACAGATTTCCAAGACTGGACAAAATCAAGCACAACTTCTGAAATAACTACTAATTTCAGCAAAGAAAACATCACTTTTACATATGTAAATACAAGTGTAGATCCGACTGCAACGAATGATGGTAAATTCAATTCTGCCGAAGACCCTGCTTACAAGGGATATATCATGTCAGAGAAGAAGGAGGCAACTGTAACAACAACTGCTTTCAAGAACATTACCAAGGTTCGCTACCGTCACGGTGCAACTGGAAGCAACCGTGGCTGGGGTCTCAAGATGAAAGTTGAAGATGGTGAATGGGAAACCATTAACGATGTTACAGTCAGTTCTCCTGTTTGGGTTGAAAAAGAAATCAACAAAAACAATGTACGACTTCAGTGGTATAACTTAAATACGAGTCAGAATGCGTATATGTTCGAGCTGGAGGTTTACTCAAATGTCGAGATTAATGCCGAACAGGTTACATTATCAACATCTGTCAGCCCTGAAGGAGCAGGAAAAGTCACAGTATATCCGATTTCCGAAACTTACGACAAAGGTACGGAATTAACACTGACGGCTACCGAGAACTTCGGCTACGACTTCGTGAACTGGACCAACGCTGCAGGCGAGGAAGTTTCTACCGAGGCTAAGTTCAAGTACACCGTCAACAGCAACGAGACACTGACCGCTAACTTCAAGGCTGTGGAAACCTACGAGCTGGCACTGACCGTGGACGGCACCAACGACTACATGGTAACTGTAAATCCGGCTCCTGAGGTGGTTGAAGGCAAGTGGATGTACGAGGCTGGCACAACAGTCGAGTTAACCGCCAACCAGTACGAGAATTTGGTGACCTTCACCAACTGGAATGACGGCGAGACCAACAGCTCTAAGCTCATTTCTATGACTGAAGATGTCACGTTGACAGCCTACTATGCCGAGAACGACATCATCGCCGGTTGGGACTTCTACAAGGCTGGCAGCAGTGGCCGCAAGGCTGACTTCGCTGCCGAGGACAACGATGCCGATGCCCTGAGCCTGGTCAACACCGAGACTGGTGAGACCAGCGGATGGCTCGACAAGAGCACCGAAGCCGCTGGCGGCTACGAGAGCTTCAAGGGAGCTGCCGTGAACTGGCGCGACAACGTGGGTACACACCATTGGCAGACCAAGGTGAACGCTGAAGCCTTCGAGAACATCAACGTGCAGTTCCAGATGCTGTATAACTATAATTCTTATCAAAAGTACAATGCAGAGTACTCCTTTGACGGAGAGACATGGGTCAACTTCGGTAGCATTACGATGGAGGGTGCGAAGAATGCAGCTTCGTTCAGCGAAAAGCTGCCTGAGGCATGCAACAACAAAGCCGAGCTCTACATCCGTATGATTGCCGATAAGAACTCTGAAATAGTTGGTACTGCTGGTAAGGATGGTAATGCTCTGGCCATGTTCTTCATCACCGGTACGCCGAAGATTGTCAACGACTACACGGCTCCCGTACTCGTATCGACGGTTCCTGCCGACGGTGCCACGGGCGTATCTGCTTCGGGTAAGATTGTGCTGACCTTCGACGAGCGCGTCAAGGTGAAGGCCGACACCAAGGCCACCTTAGGCACCGCCGGGCTGACTCCCGTGGTCAGCGGCAAGGTCGTTACCTTCGAGTACAAGGGACTGGACTATGCTACTGAGTATAACTTCGTATTGGCCGGCAAGACCGTAGGCGACCTGACGGACAACATGATTCAGGATGACATCGAGATTACCTTCACCACCATGGAGCGCCCGACGGTTGACAAGAAACTCTACGACGCCGTGGTTGAGAATGTGGAGCAGCTGGTAGCTGCCATCTCTGCCGCTCAGAACCGTGACGACAAGAACGTTCGCTACCGCATCTTCCTGAAGAAGGGTACCTACACCCTGCCGCGTGGTGCTTCGAAGCACTATCGTCATACCAATGGCAAGAGTGGTTCAGATGAGGTTGTGTTCCATGAATCAGACTATCCAGATCCTATTACCTACTTCAATGCACAAAATGTATCGATAATTGGTGAAGACCGTGATGCTACTATCATCACGAACGACATTCCCGCCGATATGACCTTTGAAGGAGCTTATGGCGCTGCCAGCGTCTATGAAGGCATTGGCAATAGTGACGTGTTCCAACTCAGCGGTAGCGACAGCTACTGGCAGGACCTGACCGTATCGACCGGTATGGAAGATGCACGTGGCCGCGACATCGCTGTCGAAGACAAAGGTACAAGGACTATCTGGAAGAACACCAAGCTGCATGGTTATCAGGATACATGGGTAGGTCAGAACGACAATGGTCTGTACTACTTTGAGGATGGCGTTATCCGCGGTCGTACTGACTACATCTGCGGCAAGGGTGATGCCTACTACAACCAGGTTGAGTTCCAGCAGATTGCCGGTGGCTACTGCGCTGTTCCGTCGAAGCCCGCTAACATCGGCTGGGTGATGAAGGACTGCACCATTAACGGTGACGGCAGCGGTGTCGACGGCAACTACACCCTCGGTCGTCCTTGGGGACAGGGTACTCCTGTAGCCTTGTGGATTGACACGAAGATGAACGTCGTGCCCTCGGCTATCGGATGGAACGAGATGAGCGGCGGCTGGCCCAAGCGCTTCGCCGAGTATAACTCGATGACCAGCAGTGGCTCACAGGTTGACCTCTCCGGACGTAAGAAGACCTTCGGTGACGGCCATGCAAACAATCCTGTTCTGACTGCTGCAGAGGCTCTTGAGGCTGGCAACCTGCACAACATGTTCGGCGAATGGGATCCCACCCTCGCTACTGAGCAGGCTCCGATTGTCACCGACGTGAAGCTGACGGACAATGAACTGTCTTGGACTGGCAGCAACTATGCTCTGCTGTATGCTATCGTCAAGAACGGCAGCGTTATCGACTTCACTACTGATACTACATACGACATCAGCAATGCACCGGCCGGTTCACAACGCGCTGAGGGCACTGACGAGTATCAGATTCGTGCTGCCAACGAGATGGGTGGTCTGAACGAGGCTTCGGCTGTGGCTACTGAGACCGACGGTATCGAGACGGTGAACGTGAACGATAACGTCAACGTGAACGATCACATTTACAACCTCCAGGGTGTTCGCGTGAACAAGGCCCAGAAGGGTGTATATATTATCGGTGGCCGTAAGGTCGTTGTAAAGTAATAGGGATTGTAAGGATGAGAGCTTCAGCTCTCACCCTTATACCTTATTAATATATAAAGGATGGGACGGAAGCACAGGCTTTCCGCCCCGTCTTTTGTTTGTTTCATCATTTTTGTTTTTTTTACGTAAACGTTTGCAGAAAAAAAGACACGCTTATTTTGGCTATCTTAAACTTTATTCGTATCTTTGCAGGCAGAAATAATATTATTTTGTTAAATTTAATAAACTACTAATTTATGTCTGTTAAGATTAAGAGTATTTTCCGAACGACACTCTTATTGTGTCTGCTCTTAGTGTGTGGCCAGGTTTCGGCCCAGACTACCGCTAAGGGTACGGTTACGGACGCGACGGGAGAACCCGTTATCGGCGCAACCGTAGTTGAGAAGGGTAATGCCAAGAATGCAGCAGTAACCGACTTCGACGGAAACTTCACACTGAAGCTTCAGAAGTCGAAGACCATCGTGGTATCATACATCGGTATGGTAACACAGGAGGTGACTGCCACAGGTGGCGACCTGAAAATCACATTGCAGGACGACAACGCTTCCCTCGAGGAGGTTGTAGTCGTTGGTTACACCAGCAAGGCTCGTAAGGACCTGACCGGTTCGGTCGGTTCAGTAAGCGGTGCAAAACTGGCTGTTGTTCCTGTATCATCAGCCGCTGAGGCTCTGTCTGGTAAGATTGCCGGTGTGCAGGTAACCACTACCGACGGTCAGCCCGGTGCCGACATCAACATCCGCGTTCGTGGTGCAACGTCTGTTACACAGAGCAACGACCCGTTGTTCATCGTCGATGGTTTCCAGGTGGCTAACATCAATGATATTCCGCCGACGGATATCGCAAGTATCGACGTATTGAAGGATGCCTCTCTTACCGCTATCTACGGTGCAAAGGGTGGTAACGGTGTTGTCATCGTAACTACTAAGAGCGCACAGGCCGGTAAGGTTCAGGTATCATTCAACGGACGTCTCAGCGTATCGTCACTGGCTCGCTCGCTTGACATCATGAACACCGGTCAGTTTGTTGACCTGATGTACGACCGTGCATCAAGTAACGGCGGTGGTGCACGCGACAGCTGGCAGAAGGCTTTCCGCGGTGACTTCGGTAACCCCAAGGATAACGCTTTGTATTATAACAAAATCACCAACGACTGGCAGGACGAGGTATTGGGCAACCACCCAATGAGCTACTCTGCAAACGTAACAGTAGGCGGTGGTAACGAGTCAACACGTTTCAACCTCTCTCTGACTCAGTCGGAGGACGTAGGTATCATCCTCGGTTCAGGTGTACGCCGTACCAACGTCAACTTCAAGCTCAACACTAAGATTACCAAGAACTTAGAGCTGACTTACAACCCCAAGTTCACGTTCCGTCGTGACGAGGGTGCCGGTGGTGCCAACGTAGGTTCTGGCGGTCTTGTTGACCGCGTGCTGCGCTATCAGCCCACAGCAGGTCTGCGCTCTTGGGGTAGCTACTCTATCATGGAGAATGCTGCCGACGCAGAGCGTTTCAACCTGACCAACCCTGTTACCGATATCAACACCAACACTCAGAAGAAGCACAGCTACGCCATGAGCCAGCAGTTCTCGCTGAAGTGGACTCCCATCAAGGGTCTCGTGCTCCGCACTGAGGGTAACTACAACATCTCATTCCGCGACACCCAGCGCTATTGGGGCTGGCTGACCAGCGAAGGTCAGAAGGCTGTTCACCAGCAGCGTCCTGTTGCTGCCCTGACAAACCGCACCACCGAGTCGTACACATGGACCAACACTGCCAGCTACGACATGACGCTGAAGGAGGTTCACAACCTGTCATTCCTCCTCGGTCAGGAAATCTATAACACACAGTACAAAGAGAATAAGCAGACTGCTCACCTCTTCGACAAAGGAATCGATGCAGAGACAGCCATCAACAACATGGCCCTCGGTCAGCCCTACGCTCAGGACACTTACACACTGCGCTCTACCGCTAACCGCACTGCTTCGTTCTTCGGACAGATTTCTTATAACTTCGATCACAAATACCTGCTCAGCGCTACATTCCGTGCTGATGGTAGCTCGAAGTTCGCTCCCGGCAACCAGTGGGGCTACTTCCCCTCTGTTTCTGGTGCTTGGGTTGTCAACCGCGAGAAGTTCCTCAAGGATGTTAAGTGGATTGACCAGTTGAAGATTCGTGCTGCTTTCGGTCTGGCTGGTAACAACAACATCAGCGACGACCTCTGGAGATTCCTCTATGTTTCAAACAATTCTGGCGGTCCTGAGTTCGCATCGACTACAACTGCAAATGGTGAACTCTATTATAGTGCACCCAGCAACTATCCTAATAAGGACATCAAGTGGGAGACTACTATCACCCGCAACCTTGCTGCCGACATCTCTCTCTTCGGTGGACGCATCACTATCACTCCTGAAATTTATTGGAACACCACTCGCGACCTGCTCTATCAGTCGCCAATTCCTGGTGTTTCAGGTTATACACGCCAGATGCAGAACATCGGTAAGGTTGCCAACAATGGTTGGGAGCTCACCGTCAACGGCGACATCCTGCGTGGCAAAGACTACGTGCTGAGCGCAAACCTCACCCTCGGTCACAACAAGATGACCATCAAGGCTCTGAACGCTACCGATACACGTATCTACAACTATGCTGGTGCATGGAGATCAAGCGACAACAACGACTATCTGCTTGAGGTTGGCGGCGAACTTGGTCTGATGTATGGTTACGTTTACGACGGTCTGTACAGCTGGGATGAGTTCACATATCCTACTGCTACCACTTATACAGCCACTCCGAAGACCAAGGGTTCACTCAACGGCATCCTCGTTGGCGGTACAATCACCGACGGTTACGAGGGTAACTCTGGTAATGGTGTACTCGGATCTTCACACTCAAGTTACTCTACCATGCCTGGTAAGATCCGCATCAAGGATTTGAACGGTGACGGACAGATTGACATCAACGACAAGACCGTTATCGGTCGTACCACTCCGAAGTGGCAGGGCGGTTTCGGTCTGAGCGGACAGTGGAAAGACTTCGACTTCGTAGCTAACTTCACCTACATGCTCGACTTCGATGTATATAATGCTACAGCCTATGCACTGTCAAGCACATCAACCGGTCAGAACAACTTCACCAATGTATATTCTAAGTTTGCTGACGGACGCTGGCGCTATAGTGCTCCCGATGGATTTACCGACTATAGCGGTCACAACATCACTGGTGAGTCACTGTACAAGAACGGCAACCTCGACGGCATGCCCGATCTTTACAAAGACTTGAATGCCGGTGCTCACATGTGGAACCCTGGCGACCTGGTGACCAACATCATGCTGGATGCATTTGTTGAGGACGGTTCGTTCATCCGCTGCTCTGACGTGACTATCGGTTATACACTGCCGAAGAGCATCACTAAGAAGATCTTTATTAATAAGGTTCGCGCGTATGTTTCTGCTTCTAACCTCTTCATCCTGACCAAGTACTCTGGTTACGATCCTGAAGTTGACGTGCAGTCTGGTCTTACTCCTTCTATGGACTACAACCGCTACCCGCGTGCCCGTACTTTCTCTTGCGGTGTCAACGTTACGTTCTAATTGATAATTGATAATTTGAAAATAGAAACTTATATGAAACTTAATAAGATATTTATCAGTGGACTGGCCATGCTTTCGTTGACAGCCTGCAACGACTACTTAGAGGTAGATCCCGCCACCAACGTAGCGAGCACTGATCTGGTGTTCGGCTCCGAAGGCGAGACACGCACCGCCCTGTATGGCGTCTATGCTAAAGTTTGCTCCGACAACCTGTTTGGCGGCAAGCTATACAATGATTTCCAACTCAACAGCGACGTTGACTTCTACGCGAACTCCAACGAAGCTGCTGCTGGCAACCAAGCCCGTCGTTTCGACGTGCGCTCTGATGCCAACAATGTTGAGACTCTTTGGAATAACCTTTACTCAGCAGTTGAGACTGCCAATGAGTTCATCTTCAACTTGAAGAACAGCGACATCTACGCTGAGGAAACAGAGGACGGTGCTGAGGAAGCTGCCGACGGAACAATCACCACTATTCAGGTGCCTAAGGTAACTGCTCTGACCCAGATGATGGGCGAGGCAAAGGTTATGCGTGCCATGTTCTATCATGAACTGCTAAGCTACTGGGGCGACATCCCCTTCACGCTGCAGGCAACCTACGAGACCGACGATCTGAACCCGGCCATCACTCCGCGTCAGGAGGTTAGCGACGCTTTGATTGCCGACCTTCGCCACGCTGCAGAGTACATGTATTCTGACAAGGATGCCAACATTGCCGCTCCCGAGCGTATCAGCAAGGAGGCAGCTTACGCCATGATTGCCCGTCTGGCTCTGCAGGCTGGCGGTTACTCGCTGAACCACGATGCCGGCGACGCTAATAGCTACAAGATGACACGTCCGAGCAACTATAAAGAGTATTATCAGATTGCACGCGACTATACCAAGAAGGTTATCGATGCAGGTGGACACGCTTTGAACAAGAGCTTCCGCGACGTTTTTGTTGACGAGTGTAATTTCATTGTCAACACTGGCGACGATGTTATCTTTGAGATTCCCTTTGCCAAGGAGACCAATAGTAACTGGGGCTATGCCCAGGGTCCAGCAAATGGTGTTGACACAGGTGATGAGACAGACTACTCTAACTCTGCCTGGGGTGCTACCAATGGTGGTGTTCGCACAACATCGTTCTATCGCTACTCATTCGACGAGAGCGACCTGCGCCGCGACTATATCTGCGGTCTGTGGTACTACAACAGCCAGGGTCTGCCCACAATGCGCTTCAACGACTATTCTATGCATAACAACAAGTGGTCGAAGCTGTGGAACACTAATGGTCTTGGCAAATCAACCACGAGCGCCACAGGTATCAACTTTGCATACATCCGCTATTCAGACGTTCTGCTGATGTTTGCTGAAGCTGAAAACGAGATCAGCGGTCCTACTGCTGAAGCACAGGATGCTCTGAAGACTGTCCGCAAGCGCGCTTTCGCAACTGCAGACTGGACAGACATGGTGGATGGTTACGTTGCCGACGCTGCAAGTTCAAAGGATAGTTTCCTGAAAGCTGTGCTCAACGAGCGCAAATGGGAATTTGCCGGTGAGAACATGCGCTGGAAGGATCTCGTCCGTAACAACTTGTACAGCGAGAAGATATTCTTCACCTTCCTCGAGTACTATGCAATGGCAGAGGCCATGGCCGGTACATCTTCTTACATTGACATGGTTGAGGAATACGACGGTGTGCCCTATCAGGAGCAGTTTGTAACAGAAATGTACTCAGTGCTGGTTAAGAACTACAACGACGCAAACTTCCCCAACACCGGTCTCTACATGTTCTACGTTGCCAACCCATACGACGGAACGTTCAGGAACCCGACATCTACAGCTCCTGCCAAGTATTTCTCTGACAATGAACTGGATTATGAGGCAGTTTCTCCACGCGCCATCACTGGTATGTCGTCAAGCAGCAACTCAGTAGCATGGACAACCACTGCACTGACTTGGACCAACGATGACGGTACCATGAAGAACCAGATTCTGTACTCGCTCTATGGATATATCCGCACAAACCAGGCTGGCAACATCGTGGTTGTTAATAATGGCGCAGCACAGCAGTTCAATGTGAACCCTGACAATATTCAGGACAACATCAACCGCTTGCCTGCCGTACGCTATCTGTTGCCTATTCCTGAAGAGGCTATTGCCCGTTCAAGCGGTGCCTATAGAAACTACTATGGATATTAATCAGTTAGTAATACATTCATATTAAGAAAGAATTATCAAAATGAAAAAGATATTATTATTATCACTGGCACTGCTGACGACGCTGTCCTTCTACTCCTGTAAGGATGATGATGACAACGGCTCTACGGATGCCTCGGGCCGTCTGTTCCGTCCGATGTTCCGTAACGACAACAGTACAGGTAAGGGCTCTAACGACCCCTACAACACAATCATCACAGACTACAACACAGCCAACCTGTATTGGTACACTGTCAATGATGCCGTAGGATACGAAATCATGTGGACCACACCTGTAGGATTCGTTTCTGAAGGCGAAAGTGCATGGGAAGAAACGATGAAAAACGAGAACGGAAAGTTCCTGTATGGTCATGTAGTCATTGCCGACCCGTCACGCTACAACCTCATCATCGAGAACCTGAACTATCAGACAACCTACCGCTTTGCCATCCGTGCACTGCACTCCTTCGATGCCGCAGGCTATTCGCTCTGGAACGGAGAGGCAGGCGTTTACGATGTACTGAACACGCCGGATGCAGCATGGAAGAACGATCCAAAGAACTCGCTGTGGCACGGAATGGGTACACTGCGTGAATGGGCCGACTATCTGGCTCTGGAAACATCAGCACGCGACTGGGTGCCTTTCGTAATTCAGGTGTCTGACATCACCAAGACATCAATGAAGCTGACCCTGCACCGCAACATTTCTTCATATAAGGATAGCGAGAAGGACAAGTTCTACCAGTATTGGAACTTCGTAGATGCAGACAAGACCCTCTTGAAGGTTGACTACATCACCATTGAGGCTAATGCTTCAACTCCTGATGCAACAGTTCCTGCCGAGTTCGCACACTACGAAATCCCCGAATCAGCATGGGACGAGAAAGGCGACTGCGAAATCATCGTTAATGGTCTGTCAGAAAACTCTGCCTACAACATCAACGCATGGGATAACTCTATAAAGCTCGACATCGATGCTGTTTACAACACCACGATGAAGCGTACCAAGGGTACTCCTGCTGCCCCGATTCTCCTCAAGCACGAGGCATGGGCAAACGATACCGCTGGTACCGATCCTGCTACATGGACTATCTATGACATCTCGAAGTACAATGCTATGAAGCTCGACCAGATTCTCAACGACTATTGCGCCAGCAGCGTAACAGCTGAGAACCAGGTATTCTACCTCGAAGGCGGTAAGACTTATTTCGTAAGTTCAAACGTTCAGATATATAAGGGCTTTACCCTGCAGACAAATCCTGCCGACCTTGCAGCCGGTAAGGGCCGTGCTAAATTCTACCTGTCTGGTATGTACTACTCTGGTTCAAGTCCCGCATCTTGTAACTTCATGTTAGGACGTCAGCCTGTAACCGGTGAGAATGCCTCTATCACGCTCGACATCGACAGTGTCCGCTTCATGGATCTCGACGTTGACGTTCCTATGGCTACCAACTACGGACATGCCCAGGAGGGTATCGCCGGTGCTGTGGGTAACTACTTCATGAACATGTACTCCAACGGTATGGGTATCAACGTTACCACACTGGAGTGGCGCAACTGCTCGTTCCAGGGCCTCATCCGCGGATTCTTCCGTATCCAGGGTTCTAACGACTTCTATATCCAGCACATTCGCTTGGTAGGCTGCGACTTCTACAACTGCGGCTACTATTCTGCTACAGCTGGTGACTACGCCTACATCTTCGGCGACCATAACGGTAAGGCTAAGTCGAACATCTTGCAGGATGTCGAGGTCAGCGACTGCGTATTCTACAACAACCCGAAGCGTAGCGTTGTAACCGACAACAACCGCAACCTGGTTTGGGACGAGAGCGTACGTTGGCACATCAACATGCACCACAACACGTTCGTAAACTTCTGCACCGTGGCTAACAACCCGATTCTGAACACCCGCTACAATCCTGGCGGCTCACTGCTCGAATTCCACGACAACGTTATCATCCTGACTAAAGACGTTGCTGACAAGAACCGTCTTATGAAGTCTGCAGGTTGGGATACCCGTAACTGTCAGGGTGGTGATGGCACAGACATGTGTACTTTCAACATCTACAACAACTGGACTACCAACGACGAGGAGTATCTGACCAATGGCCAGCCCTTCGAGGCTAACGCTCTCAATGCAACCTCGAACGCTCCTAAGAAGTGGTTCAAGCAGTGGGGTTCTGCTTACTATCCCGCAGGCGAGGATGAATTGACTGTACATCTGGAAAGCTCACTTCGCGCTACCGACCTGATGGAAAGCCCGAACCCGAAGTATTTCATCGGCGAGAGTCCTAAGGGTACCGACTACCACACCGATAACGGCATCGATGGTCTCTACTACAAGCAGAACAGCAATGTACTCAACTCTGCTATCTATAAGAGTGGAGCTGGTTGCCAGCGTCTGGTGAACGGAAAGAAATAAGTTTAATAAGTATAAAGTTTAAAGACTATGAAGATTTACAAATATGTAACTGTGCTCTTTGCCGTAGCGGCCATGGCTGTAACATTCGTGAGCTGCGATAAGGACAACGACATCACTGGCGATCCTATGGCTGACCACAATCAGGAGGTCAATGGCAAGCAGGACTACTGGTTCACCTTTGAACTGAGCAACCCCGGTAGCCTGAGTCAGGAGGCTCAGACCGAATTCACACAGAAGATTGTGGAGGTCATCTATCCTGAGGACTGGGCTAAAGGTGTACGCGAGATTAAGTTCATCGAGCACCCCATGTACGTCACAGAGGACTATGCTATCAACAACTTCAATGCAGTGGTTGCTGTTCCCAATTCCGAGAGCGACCTTGTACAGAAGATTATGCTGCCAGTAGCCAAACTGGGTAAAACCAAGAGTTTCGATGTCACTATGACTCTGTCACGTGACAGTATGAGAACAACCTTGGCATCCCACGTCTTCAGAGGCGATGAGGTTTTGGCCAACGAGAGCATTGAATAAGCTTACCCTACTCTATTACAAATTCAGCGGGCAGACAACAACAAGTCTGTCCGCTGTTTGATTTTACGCAACACGTCAACAATGCGTCCGTAAACCTTTTCGTAGATTTTTATTGCTTTTTGTTTGCTTTATCCAAAATAATGTCGTACATTTGCAGCAAATAATGCAAAACAACGAAACAAAATAATTATTTACTACAAATTTATTAAACAAAACAAGCGTATGAAGAAGATTTTTACTCTTATTGCCATGGCCGCTATGGCTATCGGCTCAAGTGCACAGGGCGAATGGCGTCCATCAGAAGAAGCTCCTGCCGCAGGCATGGCAATCATCAAAAACGACCTCGTGAAAGTCAACACTGTATTTGAGACCACATGCGGTCTCCTGAAAGACGAGGATGGCAATGCCAAACCTGCCGAATTTAATGGTAAGACGTTCAGTACCTTTATGCAGATTCGTGTAAATGCGGCTCCTACAGCAGATGCCCCCGAGGGAACAAGCCAGGACGGTAGCACTTCTTTGGTTATTCAGGCAAAGGAGAACGTAGACATTACGGTTTATTATCGTCGCCAAGCTGACAACAAAGATGGAAACTTCACCGAAAACAATGGCAAGGACATCAAGCTTGTTGACCAGACTGCTGTTGGTACTTTAATTAAGTCTGCCAGCTATGCCAGCGAAAAGATTGACGATAACTATGGCTACATCACAAGAGTATTCAACCTTGAAAAAGACAAGACTTATACTCTGTGGGCAAAAGGTACAACAGGACAGCTTTACGGCATTGACTGGACTGCTGGTTCTGGCGCAGGCGGCGGTGAAGAAGAGACGATTGAAGACGGCACTTATTTTATCTCTTATAAAGTAGAGCCCTCTCTTTCTAACGTTACGCTGCCGAGCATGACAAACACTGGTACATCCAACAATGTAGCCACTTGGGACAATGGATTCTCTATCATGATTATGCGTTCTGACAAGGGTATGAGCGCAGGTTCTGACATCACCATCGACGGCAGTGCTTACAAGTCTATCAAGGTGTCAAATGGTGCTCAGAACACGCTGACTCTCCCCGAAGGTAAGGTTGCTAAGGGCATTACCTTCTATAGCTATGTAAACAGTGACAAAGATGGTTGGGAAAACTCTTACTGGAAAGAGGTTGCAGGTATCGAGAATGAGGCATCAACCATGACTTCTCAGAAGGATGGTGCCAACCCTGACGTGCGTGAGTTCACCTTCCCCGCAGGTAATCAGTTGAACAAAATCTCATTTACCAATAAAGGTCAGCAGCTCTGCTACGTAATCAAGATTGACATCATTACTGGCAGTGAGACCACTGGCATCCAGTCTGTCAAAAACGAGACTATCAACCTCAATGCTCCGATGTACAACCTCGCTGGTCAGAAGGTTTCTGAGGGCTACAAGGGTGTTGTCATCCAGAACGGCGTAAAGCGCATCCAGAAGTAATAAAAAAAGGTACGCACCAAACGCTACGCATATCAACACCGCCCGCCGCGCATATACGCAGCGGGCGGTGCGCATATACGCACCGGCTGGTGCGGGTTAGCCCGCCCGTAGCAAACTCCCGGCCTGCACCATGCGCACACCCCGTCAGCGGCATGCTCGCGCCCTGTCCTATAAGTCAGCACGATAGGGCTGCCTTGTTCTCGATTTTTCTGATAATTGTTTGGCAATGTCACGCGATTTGTATATCTTTGTGGTCACAAAACAAAGCAACATCCTTCTATCATGCTACAAGACGACACTCTCCTCGCAGCGACGAGACCATCGCCAATATCGCCATCACGCTAATTCATCAGTGCGACAGGCTCCTACCCTACCTACAAATTCCACCAAAAACAACGAATAATCCACCCTCATATTCAGATTTATTTTGTACCTTTGCCGACGAATAGCAAAACAAACAATTAAAAACAATGAACAAATCATCAAGAATCCTGCTTTCAATGACTCTACTGTTGGCTTTTACGCTGACGGTATTTGCTCAAGACCAACAATTGGCATTCCCTGGAGCTGAAGGCTATGGCCGCTTCACAACTGGTGGCCGCGGCGGTAATGTGTATCACGTCACCACCCTCGAGGACAACGGAAAGACATCACTGGTTGGCTCGCTGCGTTGGGCTAACGCACAGAGCGGACCGCGAACCATCGTGTTCGATGTCAGCGGCACTATAATGCTGAAATCGGCACTGGCCATTAACAGCAATACCACCATTGCCGGACAGACGGCACCCGGCGACGGCATCTGCATTGCTAACTATCCAGTGACGCTGAAGAGCAACGTCATCGTGCGCTATGTACGGTTCCGCCTGGGCAACGAGGCACTGAAAACAAACTCCAGTGCTCATGAGGGCGACGGCTTAGGCGCCATGGACCAGAAGAACATCATAGTGGATCACTGCTCCGTGAGCTGGAGCATCGACGAATGCCTGTCGGTCTATGGCTCTAAAGACATTACCGTGCAGTGGTGCATCTCGGCACAAAGTCTAGTCAATGCCGGACACTCCAAGGGCAGCCACGGCTACGGTGGCAACTGGGGAGGCAGCGGCGCATCTTACCACCACAACCTTATGATACACCACACCTCGCGCACCCCACGCCTCGGTCCGCGCCCAGGAACACAGACTGACGAGCGTATGGACTTGCGCAACAATGTCATCTATAACTGGGGAGGCAACGGCTGCTACGGAGGCGAAGGCATGAACGTAAACATCGTCAACAACTATTACAAGCCTGGTCCTGCTACACTAAAAAAGAGTGAAGGCATCCAACAGCGTATTGCCAGCATTGGCATCCGCACAACAGAATACACTCACCACGGAACAAGCGAAGCCAACTCATGGGATGTGATGTGGCATGTGTGGGGAACATTCTATGTCAATGGCAATGTCAATAGTAAGCACGACGTTGTGACACAGGACAACTGGACCTATGGTATCTATAATCAAATAGACAACAGCAAGGTGGACTATACTTTCAACGACCAGGTAAAAAAGGATATGAGGCTTGAAGAACCCATTGCTTTCCTTGCAACCACTACACACTCTGCAGCAGCAGCCTACGAGAAAGTGCTTAATTATGCCGGAGCCTCACTACACCGCGACCAACTGGACGAAATATTGGTTAGCGACACTCGCAACGGAACAGCCACATTCACTGGCTCAGGCAACGATCCAGGCTTCATCAACTCACAAGATGACCTGAAATCAAAAATTCCTAATGGCTGGCCTGAACTTCAGCAGGGTACCGTAAAGACAGATACCGACGGAGACGGCATGCCCGACGAATGGGAAGATGCCCACGGACTGAAC
This sequence comes from uncultured Prevotella sp., assembly GCA_946186115.1. Lineage (GTDB taxonomy): Bacteria > Bacteroidota > Bacteroidia > Bacteroidales > Bacteroidaceae > Prevotella. Next base: position 20,143 of record CAMHLV010000024.1, read on the forward strand.
AAAAACAACAAGGCCGACGGCAAGGCCATCGGTGATGGAGGATATACAAACCTGGAAAATTACCTAAACTCAATAGTTGCAGAGATTACGGCATCTCAGAACGAAGGCGGCACAGTGATGGGCACCACCATGCCTGGCGAGGCGCAATCTGTAACCTATACGATGGCAAACGACACTTATCAGAACACAACAGATGGAGTATGGCAGTTTGCCGACGGACTTGGCATCAGCGGTGGTGGCAACTATAGCGAGGGAAGCCAGTTGAACACTTTTCGTGTGGAGAAGAACACTCTCTACACCATACTATTACCAGCAGGCATTTCTATAGCAACAGTGGCCTTTGCCGGTTATTGCGAAGCATCAGGGACAAGCACTTCGAGACTTATAGAAGTCAACGGAGAAGAATGCTCATACAATTTCCCAAACCGCAGCAAGGGCGAGACTGCCAATTATTCCATAACATTAACAAAAGCGGCAACAAACAGCATCACCTTTAAGGTAGGAGGCAACCGCACGGCATTGGCCATCACTTTAGCAGGAACAAAAGGCGGCACAACGTCGATAAAGGAAATAACAGCACCATGGCAGCAAAGCCATACCCACAACGACGGATATTACTATACCCTGCAAGGCATACGTGTCAGCAGTCCTACAAGCGGCATATACATTCATAACGGTCGCAAGATAATCATAAAAGATTAAACATAACAACAAACTATAACAACAATGAAGAAGACACTATTTACCCTGTTAAGTGCCATGGCTCTTTTACCTGCTATGGCTAGTAACAATGTAGCTCCTTGGGGTTGGGCTACATGCTCCGACGAGGCTGGTACTGCTTATACATTAAGCGGCGGAAACTTCAATGATGCCTCTAAAGTCACTTTGACAGCACTTGGAGGTGGACAGACTGACGACGCACAGATCAAGAAGGCTATCGGTACTAGCGACATCATCATCTTTGACGGCTCCAACGGCGACTTCACCATTGGAGAGACGATGAAGCTGGCATCAATCAAGAACAAGACCCTCATTGGCATCAACAATGCCCGCCTGTGTACACAGTTTTATCTGACAGATGCCGATAACGCCTACCTGAAAGAGCAGAACCTGGACGGGCTGAGCAGTACAGACCAATATACGGGAACCCTGCCCGACGGCACGACGCTGACCTGCGACAAACGAGCTTTCTTTACAAAGAAAGCCATGATGGAACTGCAATACCAGAAGACGGGTACGTATTCACTGCCCAACAAAGCCGGCATCTTCCATATAGAGTCCTCCAGCGAAAACATTATCATCCGTAACCTTTCTCTGATTGGTCCGGGTGCTGTTGACATCGATGGTGCCGACCTCATCACCAATCAGGGACAGCATGTATGGATCGACCACTGCACATTCCAAGACTCGCAGGACGGTGCACTCGACAGCAAAGTTTGCGACTGGGCCACTTACACCTACAACTACTTCTACTACACCTCGCGCAGCTATTCACACGCCTACACCTGCGGATGCGGATGGGCCGATGGTACTATGACGCTGCACCTCACCTTTGCCGGCAACATCTGGGGTGAGGGTTGTATGCGACGTCTGCCACAGTGCGAAGACTGTTATGTTCACTTGGTCAACAACTACCACAACTGTCCGGGCAACAGCGCAGGCATCACCATCAAAAAAAACTGCAAGGCACTGGTTGAAGGCAACTATGCAGCCAATGGTGTGAAAAATCCATTGACTGGTGAGGGCTCTCGCCAAGTTACAGTAAGAGACAATAGTTTCAATGCATCACCGATAGGCGCAGAGGTGACAGTACCCTATCAGTACTCAAAGATTGCAGCTGCCGAAGTTCCTGCTGCGCTGACTGGCGATGAGGGTGCAGGAGCCAAGTTAGGCAACGACGCCAACTATATCCTCTCTACCATTCCTTCTGTTAATCGCGAAGAAAGTGGTGAAACAGTGTATGTCATGCAGAAAGAAGATGCCCATATCGGTGGCAGTATTGCTGAGGTAGGCGGAATCACGCTAACCTTCGATCCCAGTGTCACCGACTGGAGAAGTGGCGGCAGTGGCAACGATGCACAGGAAGTTGATGGTGTAAATTTGTCTGGCTATTATACACAAAGTGATAAAACCAATGGTGCCCCCATTATTCTGGAGACCACAAAGCCCGGAACACTCACCATCTTCCTTGGAGGCGGTATAGATACCAAAAGGTCTGTCAACATGACTGAAGGTGAGAATGGTCTTACTGCCACGTTGCTCAGCAGTGGTGCTACCATTGAAAACGGCGCAAAACCCACAACAGCCATTGATGCATGGGACGGTTTAATCTATTCGTTGGAAGCCAACAAGAGCTATAAGTTTTTTGTCGGAGGCACAAAGTGGCGTCTGGCAGCCTTCCGCTATATCCCTGGTACATCTGGCATTAATGCTATTAACAGCAACGTTGACGATAACAACAACATATACAACCTGCAAGGTATTCGCGTCGTGAATCCTAAGAAGGGTGTCTATATCCAGAACGGCCGCAAGGTGATGAAGTAAGTAAATGAAAGCAAATAATCATTCACTTTAATAAGGTTAACAAGGCAGCCTTGTCGGGCTGCCTTATTTTATACCAATATTCCTCTAAAAACGACGAATAATCTACCTGTTTTCTCAGATTTTTTTCGTACCTTTGCAACTGAAAGTTAAACTAACGACTAAAACAATGACCCTATCGGCAAGAATCCTGCTCTCTGCGGAAGGACACGGCGGCAACCAAATAGACGCCTTGGGCTACTCCCGACTGGAGCAATATTAAACGAACTCATAACAATTAAATAAAACATAACCATGATGGATTTATTATCAAAGACTCTAACTATGGTGCTCTGTATTTTCAGTAGCAACGCACTGATGGCACAAGTAATCAATTTCTCAATGGACGAAGAGGCTACAAGTAAGAACACCCCAGAAGGATGGACTGAGGTGCAGCTGCCTAAGAATCTACCTGCATTTACGGAAGCAAACACCTTTTACATTACTAATTATGGTGCTTCGACAACATCTACTGATAACACCAAGGCCATTCAAGATGCATTGAATGCTGCAAACAGCGCAGGTGGAGGTATGGTAGTTATACCTGCTGGAGAATGGTTGTGTAACACCATTCAAGTAGGTTCAAAAACCGTACTACATCTTTGTACCGGCGCGACTTTGAAATGGATAGCTTACGGGGACCGCAGCATCACAGAGGGGAACAATTTCATTATCAACAAGAGTACGCCAACAGACGTTGTGATAGAAGGCGAAGGTAACACTTCCATCATTGACGGACAGGGAGCACCTTGGTGGGAACACTATAAAGACTCTGGTGTAAAACGTGGCTCCATGATTCGCTTTGGAAAAGGCAATCGTTTCCTATTTCGAAACTTCCGCATGCAGAATGCCCCAGGAGCCAACCTTACCATTGGACAATCTGGCAATGGGTCACATGTAACAGTGCATGATATTGACATCAAGAATCCTTCGTCATCAGCTGCTACTCCATCGCATAACACGGACGGTATTCCCGTTTGGACAAAGTATGTAAACATCTATAACTGCACAATTGATACTGGTGACGATAATGTGGTAACAGACTCTAATGCCCAGTATGTTCATGTATGGAACTGCAATTTCAAGGCTGGTCACGGTGCTTCATTAGGTAGTTATACCACGAATATGCACCACATTATCTACGAGAATTTGACTCTAAACGGCACTGATTGCGGTTTCCGACTGAAATCAAATAATGACCGTAGTGGGGATGTACACGATATTATCTTCAGAAACTGCACAATGACAAATGTAGCCAGTCCCATCAGCATTACATGTTGGTACGACTTATCATACGACCAGTTGAATCCAGAAAAAATAGCCGCTTCGCCTGAAGCAGTTAAATCCACCACGCCCGTGTACCACAACATTCTGATTCAGAACGTTACAGCTACCGGCTATAATACCAAGAACAGTAATGACAAGAGCTATAACGGCATTTACATCTATGGTCGTCCAGAAAGCTATGTTTACGACGTGACCTTCGACAACGTACAGATTTCGCACCGCAACGGTGTAAGATTGTTCTTCTGCAAAGACATCAAGTTTATCAATGGCTGCACGTTCACCAGAACGAAAGACAACAAGACAGTCAAGGCTACTGACGAAAACCTGAGTGCCGTAATGGAACACGAATATGAGGCCAGCTACACTTGGAACAAGGCTACAGGAATCAGTTCTGTTTTCGCATCTAACAACTCATCTAATGCTCCATTGTATAACCTGCAGGGAGTTCGTGTGAATAACCCGCAGAAGGGTATCTATATCCAGAATGGGCGCAAAGTCGTGATGAAATAAGACTCTATTTAACCAACTAACAATATGAAAAAACTATTCTTAACAACTGCACTGGTATTGGGCGCATCGGCTTTGACGGCACAGGTGCAGCCCTACCAGAACCCTCAGTTGACAGCTGAGCAACGGGCTGAAGACTTGTTGGGCCGACTGACCATTGAGGAGAAAGCCAAGTTGATGATGGACGTGTCGCCCGCTATCCCACGGTTGGGCATTCCTGCCTTCCAATGGTGGAACGAGGCACTGCATGGTATCGGGCGCAACGGCTTCGTGACCGTATTCCCCGTCACCACACAGATGGCGGCATCGTGGGACGATGCATTGTTATACCGTGTGTTTACCGCCGTCAGCGACGAAGCTCGCGCCAAGAACCAGGAGGCCAAGAAGACGGGCAACGTACAGCGCTATCAAGGGCTGTCGTTTTGGACGCCGAACATCAATATCTTCCGTGACCCTCGCTGGGGACGCGGTCAGGAGACCTACGGCGAAGACCCCTACCTGACGGAGCGCATGGGACTGGCCGTGGTGAACGGCCTGCAGGGACAGAGTCTGACCGGCGAAACCGGTCAGCACAAGTACCGCAAACTTCTGGCCTGCGCCAAGCACTATGCAGTACACAGTGGACCAGAATGGAACCGCCATGTCTTTGACGTTCAACAGCTACCTGAGCGCGACCTGTGGGAAACCTATCTGCCCGCCTTCAAAGCATTGGTGCAGAAAGGTAATGTGGCTGAGGTTATGTGCGCCTACCAGCGCATCGACGGTGACCCCTGCTGTGGCAACGCCCGCTACGAACGTCACATCCTGCGCGACGAATGGGGATTCAAGGGGCTCATCACCAGCGACTGCGGTGCCATCCGCGACTTCCTGCCCTCATGGCATAACGTTTCGAAGGACAACGAGGCAGCATCAGCCAAAGCCGTGCTCAGCGGCACAGACTTAGAGTGCGGTTCAGTGTATAAAAGCCTCCCCAACGCCGTGAAGCGCGGCGACATCAGCGAACAACAGATAGACATTAGTCTGAAGCGCCTGTTGGTAGCGCGTTTCGAACTGGGTGACTTCGACCCCGACGAACTGGTGGAGTGGACGAAGATTCCCTCGTCGGTCATTGCCTCAAAGGAGCATAAGGCGCTGGCACTGCAAATGGCCCGTGAAGGGGTGGTGCTGCTGAAGAACAACGGCGTGCTGCCAATCGTAAATAGTAAAACCGCAAATAGTAAATTAGTTGTGATGGGTCCCAATGCCAACGACAGTATTATGCAATGGGGCAACTACAGCGGCTATGCTACAAAGACTGTCACCGTCTTGGAAGGTCTGCGCCAACAGTTGGGCGACGTGCCTTTTATCCAGGGCTGCGGACTGACCCGCAACGAAGTCTTTGAAAGCCGTTTCAACAAGATGCGCGCTCCCTTGGGACAACAGGGCATGCAGGCCGTCTACTGGAACAACGTCAATATGGAGGGCGACCCCGTGGCAACGGTTACGATGGCCTCACCCATCAACCTGAGCAATGGCGGCAACACCGTGTTTGCGCCCGGTGTTAACCTGGAGCACTTCTCTGCCCGCTACGACGGTACGCTGATACCTACCGAGGACGAGACACTTTACCTACGCGTCGGTGCCGACGACTTGGTGCGCGTCATCGTCAATGGCGACACATTAGTAGATATATGGAAGGTACGCCAGCGTATCCAAGAGGCAAGTCCTGAACTGAAAGTAAAGAAGGGCAACAGCTACCACATCCAGATAGACTATGTACAAGAAGGCGGTATGGCTGCTATGCAATTCGACGTATGTAAGAAACAGATGCCAACCCGCGAACAATTACTTAACCAGATAGGCGATGCCGAGACCGTGGTCTTCGTAGGCGGCATCTCGCCACGAGTAGAAGGTGAGGAGATGAAGGTGAGCGACCCTGGCTTCAAAGGAGGCGACCGTACCGATATTGAACTGCCTAAGGTACAACGTGACATGCTTAGAATGCTGCATGAGGCAGGTAAGAAGGTTATTTTCGTCAACTGCTCTGGCGGTGCTATGGCACTAGTCCCAGAACATGAGGAAACCTGTGATGCTATCGTCCAAGCATGGTATGGCGGTGAGCGCGGTGGCGAGGCCGTGGCAGAAATATTGACAGGACACTATAACCCCTGCGGTAAATTACCAATAACATTCTACCGTAGTGTCAATGACTTGCCCGATTTCTTAGATTATCGCATGGCCAACCGCACCTATCGTTATTTCCAGGGCGAAGCACTCTATCCCTTCGGCTACGGTCTGTCATACACCACATTTGAGGTAGAAAAGCCACAATACATTGATAATAAGGTACGCGTAAATGTCAAGAACACTGGTCTGCGCGAGGGAACAGAAGTGGTACAAGTATATCTGCGAAACACTGCCGATACAGAAGGCCCACTGAAAACTCTCCGCGGATACGAGCGCGTCAGACTATTGCCTGGTGAGCAGAAGACTGTTGAGATAGACATGCCCCACGACCGCTTTGAAGTATGGGACTCACAAACCAACACCATGCGCGTCGTGCCCGGACAATATGAACTTATGGTAGGTTCGTCTAGTGCCGATAAGGATCTGAAAAAGATTACGGTTATGGTAGAATAACTGTCGATAAGAGGGGGAAATAACCATTCTTTCCTCTTTTAACGATGATTTTTACCCCTTCTCTATTGCAGAGAAGGGGTAATTTTGTGCCCAGAAACAAGCTTATTATTTTAAAAAACAAACTATGAAGAGAACTGCTATCACAATGATTATCGTGTCGCTCTTTGCCGGAGCCGTCACCGTAAAGGCACAAACGCTGCCTTATCAAGACACATCACTCAGTTTCCATGAGCGTGCCAAAGACCTCGTCAGCCGACTGACGCTGGAGGAGAAGATCAACCAAGTAGGGCACCAGACACTCAGCATCAACCGCAATGGCATCAATCTGCCTGGTTATAACTACTGGAACGAGGCACTGCATGGTGTAGCCCGTTCTGGTCAGGCTACCAGTTTCCCTGTATCACGTGCCATGTCGAGCACGTGGGACCGCGACCTTATCTTCCGCTGCGCTGAAGCCACAGCCAACGAAGCACGCGTATATTATAAACAAAAGAACAAGGGCCTCATCTATTGGTGCCCTACAATCAATATGAGCCGTGACCCGCGCTGGGGACGCGACGAGGAGAACTATGGCGAGGATCCTTACTTGACGGGACGACTGGCCGTGGAGTATATAAAAGGTATGCAGGGCAACGACCCCAAATTCTATAAGACCGTAGCCACCGCCAAGCACTTTGCCGCCAACAACTTTGAAGGTGGACGCCACAACTCGTCATCGGATATGGATGCCCGCAACTTGCGCGAATACTACCTGCCCGCCTTCGAGATGGCCGTCAAAGAGGGTAACGTGCGCAGCATCATGAGTGCCTATAATGCAGTGAACGGAATACCCTGCGGAGCCAACCATGAACTCCTTATCGACATACTACGCACAGAATGGGGCTTCAATGGTTTCGTTACCAGCGACTGCGGTGCCGTGGACGACGTATTCCAGTCGAACCGTCACCACTATGTCAATACAGCTGCCGAGGCTTCTGCCGTCAGCATGAAGAACGGTGAAGACTTGAACTGCGGTTCTACGTTCCAAGATCCCGAGGGTTGCAAGGCAGCTATAGAGCAAGGACTCATGACAGAGGCTGATCTTGACTCTGCCTTGGTTCGTGTGCTGGAGGCCCGTTTTTCTGTTGGAGAATTCGAGACCGCCAAGCCATTCAGCGACATTCAGAGCGACACGTTAGAGTGTGCTACCCACCGTCGTTTGGCTCTTCAGGCTTCGCATGAGGCAATAGTATTGCTGAAAAACCAAGATGGTATGTTGCCGCTTGATGCTACGAAGGTCAACAAGATTGCCGTCATCGGTCCCTATGGCAATACAGTGCAGTTAGGCGGCTACTCAGGTACTCCATCCTACCAGAAGACACTACTCAGTGCCGTTGCCGATGTTATGCAATACGACATCACCAGCGATGGCACCGTCCAGGCCGAGGCTTTCGACAGCAAGAACGCCAAGGGTGGTGTTGACAATGCAGGCATTGGAAATATCCAGAACGGCGACATATTTATATATAATAATGTGGATTTTGGTACGGGTAAATCACTGCTCGACTACAGTTATGCTGGCCGATACGGAGACCGCCAACTGACCATCCGCATCGACAACGCCACCAGCGGCACCATAATCTATCAAGAGACGCTGCCCGCCACCGCCAACAATTGGACCACCTTCGTCACCAAGACCATCCAACTGAGCGACGAGGCAAAGGCCGTCACTGGCAAGCATACAGTCTATCTCATCTTTAACAAGCTAGCCACAGCCACCGACACAAACAAGTACATCATCAATATCGACTGGTTTAAGTTCTACAACGAAGGCGACGACTCACCAACCTCATTAGGTCATCCCGTCATGTATGCACAGGGATGCGATGTCAACAACAGTACCCAGTCACAGACGATGTTTGCAGAGGCAACGGCTATGGCAGAGCAGGCAGACGTTGTATTGCTGGCATTGGGTACCGACCTCAGCGTAAGCGATGAAAGCCGTGACCGTTCGTCACTTGGCCTACCCGGAGTACAGCAAAAACTACTTGAAGCCGTATATGCCGCAAATCCCAAGACCATTGTGCTGTTGAACACATGTTCATCGCTGACCGTCAACTGGGCACAAGAACATGTTCCTGCCATCCTTGCCACATGGTATGACGGCCAGGAGCAGGGCAAGGCCATCAGCGATGTCATCTTCGGCGACTACAATCCTTGCGGTAAGCTTACCACGACATGGTATAATGCTCAGAGCGATCTGCCAAGCAACCTGCTGCAGTATGACATACGTAAGAACCACTATACCTATATGTACTACGACAAGACACCACTTTATCCTTTCGGATATGGTCTTAGCTACACGACATTCCAATACAACAACCTGCGACTGAGCAGCAAGACGCTGAAGAAAGGTGAGAGCGTCACCATCCAGGCAGACATCACAAACTCAGGTTCTCGCGATGGTGCTGAAGTGATACAGCTCTATGCTCACTGCAACTCCAACATAGAGCGTCCGAAAAAACAGCTCGTTGGCTTCGAACGAGTTGAACTTGCGGCAGGAGAGACAAAGACCGTCACATTCACCTTGGCTCACGACCAGCTAAGCTATTTCAACGAAACCAATCAGACATTCGACGTAGAAAGTGGAGAGGTAGATATTTACGTAGCCGCCTCGTCGGCCGACGTACGTCTGCAGGACAAACTGAATACCGAGGCTGCCACGGTGAAGCACACCTATAAAAGCGCCCCTACAGGAATCTTTTCAACAAATGACAGTAATTCCTCCAGGCCAGCCAATAGTCTTGTGTATAGTATTCAGGGAAATTGTGTGGGCACAACAGCCCAGTTTTACACCCTACCACACGGAATGTATGTCGTTAATGGAAAGAAAATTATCAAATAGTACATTAAATAACCAACCAATCAAAAATTTGTTATGAAGACAACCAAAACTTTTTTGGCCCTATTAGCAATTCTACTTCCATTTGGAGTATGGGCCGAAACCGTAAACATCCCAACAGCGGCAGGTACGTTCATTAACTGGAACGACGCTACGCTGGAGAGTGCCAATGTAGAGAATGATGGGGCAAACATCGGCTCGACAGGTGCCAGCACCGTTGCCACATTCACCGTCAGCAACCCTACGACACAAGACTATATTCTCACCTTTGCAACTGGGTCGAAATTTGAAGCCAAGATGCAGGTGACACTCACAAACACAGGGACCAACGACGTAAAACTCAGCAAGAGCGTTGACATCGTGAATACGGGATCATGGACTCCCAGCACCATCAGCAATATCTTCCTCTCGCAGCTGCCTGCAGGCACCTATGAGCTGAAGATGCAGGTGACAGAAGCATCCTCCTATGCCGGTAACTGGGGGAAACTAGCATTCTACACTACCGAGAGTTTCAACACCATCCCTGGCACCATTAGTGTTGCCAGTGGAGGTTATGCCGGCGGAGCTCGCCTGGAAAACGGAGATACCAATGTAGGCTGGATATCCAACGGCACGTCAGCCACCTATAGCTTTATCTGTTCTGAGGCTGGTGTCTATAAGATGACTATCCCCATGACACGCTATGGCGACGGAAGCATCACAACTATCGTGACCGACGAAGAGACAGGCAAAGTAGAGGCCAACGGCACATGGTCTATGACTAATCCTTCCGACTACGAACCTACCGATGTACCTATCGACGGTGAGTTGACAAAAGGAATGAAAACCCTTACCATGCAGTTTGCCACCAGTTCCAGTTTCCTCTTCAACTACAAAGATTTTTCTGTGACACGAATAGGCGACCACTTTGCAAAGATCAACAGTGTGTCTATCGACGGTCAAACAGTCACCACCAGTGATGACAGCGACTGGTTCTGCCAGTTGCCAGCAACCTACAATGCCACAACAACATTCTCTGTCAATGCACAGAGCGGTACCATAGCAGCATCAGCTGTTGATGGCAACGGCAGTGCTATCAGCGTGACAGACAACGGCAACGGTACATACACCATAGATACTCCTGCTCCCGGCGCCATCACCACCGTCACTCTGACGCTCACTCCAGACGCTGGTGCAGCCTCCAGCCAGACAACATATACACTGAAAATCTTCCGTATCGGAGAAATATCACTCACCGAGATATTGGTAGATGGCATGAGCATTGATGTGATCAGCGACATGAACAACAATCAAACCGCCTCCTACACCAATATCTACACCTCTGTTCCAACTGTGAAGGCCAAGGTTGTTGACGGCAGCATCGTTACTGCACCTGCTCCCACGGTCAGCGGCACCAAGGCCACCTACACGATACACGTTGACATGGCTGGAATGACGAAAGACTATACGCTCGTTGTAGATGGCCTACACATTTATACCAAGACAGAAAGTGATGAGACCGTCCAGTTGAAATACACTGCTGAAGGAAATGATAAAGAAAACAATATATGGACAGACGGTCTTTACTCACTCTCACCCGTAGGTGACGGATGGAGCAACAGCGGTTTTAAGTTGCGTGCCACAAGTAGCCCATTCACTCTGACAATTCCCAGCGATATCGTAGTCAAGCAGTTCATCATCCGCGAGTTCAGCGACAATTACGCACCTGGTTCACTTGAGAGCGTAACATCCGAGGGCATGACTGCTGCATATATTCCTGCCAAGCACGATTTTGTAAACGGCAGCAAATACGACCTTATCGTCAACCTTGAAGGCCATCAATGCGGCAAGCCAATAGTATTCAGCACTACAGGTGGTAGTCAGATTACCGGTTGGTATGAGCTGACTTATGAGAAGAAGGCGATTACCACAGCTCCCGTCATTACAGGCCAGCAAGTCACCGTAGTCAACAACCATGCCGTAGTGGCGCTGACCTTCGACCGCGAAATGCAGAGCACCACTGCAACCATCAACGGTTCATCAGTTACAGCCGATGGCGGCAGCGCTACCCTCTACTTCCCCGTCTGGGACCTTGACTACTCAACTGCCTACACATTAAGTATCGCTGCCGGTGCTGCCCAGGATACCTATGGTAACAGCAACGCTGAGGCTATCAACATTGCTGTCAATACCAGTGCCAAGCCTGTCGTTGAGCAGAAGGTTTACGACTACGTGGTGTCAACCGTCAACGAACTGAAGGATGCTGTCGCTGCAGTCAACAGTGCCAACAACAATGCATCGGCCGCTCGTAAAACCATCTTCATCAAGAATGGCGACTACAACATGGAGACTACCGAACTGCGCCTCTCAGGTTATAACATCTCGCTCATCGGCGAGAGCCGCGACGGTGTTGTTATCCGCGGCCAGCGCAGCGGCATCAGCAATCCCACCGTCAACCTGCGCGACCGCACAGGATTCTACCTGCAAGACCTCACTTTGCTCAACGATCTGAACTACTACCTGCCGCTGCAGGACAAGGAGACGACCAACGGCGGCGTGGCCGTAGCCGTCTATGGTGGCGACAAGACCGTCATGAAGAACGTATTGCTACTTGGCACCCAGGACACACAGGTTACTGGTCATCGTGCATATTTTGAAGATTGCGAGATTCATGGCACTGTGGATTTCATCTGTGGTGGCGGCGACAACTTCTACTACAATACAAATCTGGTGGTGCATCGCAACAGCTCAGTCATCACTGCTCCAAGCACCAGCTCGGCACTGAAATGGGGTTACGTATTCCAGCACTGCACCATCGATGGTGTCAACGGAGAGAGCGATGCAGGCTATGGTCTTGGCCGTCCCTGGCAGGACACGCCACGCTGCACCTATTTGAACACCACCATGAACGTATTGCCTAACGACAATGGATGGAATAATATGAGCAATCTTCCAACCTATTTCTACGAGTATAACTCAATGGATAAGAATGGTGCCGCCCTCGACCTCACTGTTCGCGGCAACTCACCATCATCAACAAACCACTACACACCAGTGTTGACAACTGAAGAGGCAGAGAAGTTCACACTTAAAAACGTACTAGGAGGTACAGACTCATGGCTACCCACCGAACAGACAGTCAGCATCACTGCTCCCACGGTATCGCTGGATGGTACTACACTAAGTTGGACAGCCGTTGACAATGCCCGATGCTATGTCATTTTCAAAGACGGGAAATATGAGACAAATGTTACTGCCACAGAATACACCATCACTACCGATGGACTCTACACAGTACGTGCTGCCAACGAGATGGGTGGTCTGGGCGAAGAGTCGGCTGGCATGACCACTGCAATTACAAATCAAGAAATTGAAAGAGGTGACATTCCTGCTACAAGCCAATGGTACGACCTTAGCGGCCGACGCATCAAGACACAATCCATGTCCCACAACGCTCAACTCCCCAAGGGTATATATATCGTTAATGGGAAGAAAGTAATTAAGTAAACGTTAGTTTGTTAGTTTTTTAAGCATCCGCCACTCCATGATTATTCCATGAGAGTGGCGGATGTGACATTTTTTTACTATTCACTACATTATAATTCACTTTTTTTTCTTAACTTTGCAGCATAAATAACTAAAAAGAACGATAAAGATAAAGAAAACTATAAAAACGCTGGTGCTGACGCTTCTCAGCGTGCTGGCAACTGGCATGGAGGCACAAACAAATGTCAGTCTCCGTTCTTTTAGTGTGCGCAACGGCTTAGCAGCTAATCAGATTTCCGGCATAGACCAAGCCCCAAACGGACTGATATGGATAGCCACATGGAACGGGCTATGCTGTTACGACGGCTATAGATTCACTACATTCAGAGGGAGCACATGGGGCGAAGAAGATGCACTGTCAACCAATCGCATTGCCATGATACACTGCACTACGCTGGGCGATGTTTGGGTGCGCACCTTCGATGCAGGACTCTACCTTTTGGACACACACCACGGATGCCACTTCGTCAACGTCGGGCAGTTGCTAGAAAAGAAATACGGTACCACCATCAAAGCCCGCCACTTCTACGGAATGCCAAGCGGTCATACATGGATTACTGATGAGCAGGGAGCACTGAATCTGCGAATCAGTGACGAACATCCCACCGACGTGGAACGGATGGAGGTGTTTGGCACCAAGGGGAAACCGCTCTATGGTAAATACATTAAAAAGGTCGAGGCTGATGCCAAAGGCCGTGAGTGGCTTCTTACCGATTTGGGCATGATGTGCTACAACACAGGGGAACGGGAATCCACCACCAACGACACCCCGCGGTCAACAGCACTCGACACAACTCACATAAGACTCCTTACATCACAAGGCATCCCGACAGAAAACATCGAAAAGCATTTCACAGACCAACAGAAAAACTTGTGGTTCAGTACATCAAAAGGGTTGTCTTTAGTCAATTTCCAACAACAACTCATAAAATACGTACCTTCATCCGACCGGCAGCAGGTCAGAGCCATATTAACCTTGCATGATGGCAGAAACATTTCGGGCAATGATATGACTTCTCTCATGCCACCTGAAGCAAAAGAGTCACGAATCTACGCTTTGTTCGAAGACTCAAGAGGTACACTCTGGATAGGAACAAAGGGTGCTGGATGCTGGAGAAAGGAAAAGGGCGGAACTACTGTTGCCGTGCCAGTAAATTGTCCGCATATCTATGATTTCGACGAGGACAATGATGGTAATGTCTGGATTGCCACGTTCGGCGATGGAGTGTATGTTGCCAAGGATGGTAAAGCTAATGTAAGCAGGCCCGACAGCTATCCGAAAAAGGGATACGAAAAGGTGAGACGCTTAACCCACGACAGCAAGGGGAATCTCTATATTTCTACTACTACTGGTCTGGTAACAATTTCAGGAAGTGAAACGAGATCATTCCACCACGAACAAAACGACACCACATCGCTGATGACCAGCGACGTGATGCAGACACTTATCGCCCACGACGGCACTATCTATGTTGTAACACTGGGTGGCGGAGTGCAGCGACTGGTTAACGGCAGCAAGGGTTTCTCCACACTTGTTGATGCCGGACAACAATCTGGCAATGCACTCTCCTTGGCAGAAGACCACCAAGGACGGCTATGGATTATCCACGAGGCAGGCATCGAGTGCTATATTCCCGACAACCGACAGCTGCTACAATATGCTCCGCATACAAATAATAATATGCCTTTTGAAATGACAGAGGCAAAACCAGCTATAGACAGCAACGGAAGTATATGGCTGGGAGTTATGGACGGATTAATAACATTTAATCCGCAGGAAATGCAGAAGAGCAACTACAATCCCTGCATAATCTTCACTGAGGTGCAGTATCAAGGCGACCGTGTGGCTCATCCTATTCTCAACATGCCGACACTAATTGTAGGCAAACACCAACGCAACATGACCATCAGCTTTGCTGCGCTCGACTACAAAGACAACTACCTGATGCAGTATGCTTACCGTATGGATGAAGGCGAATGGAACTATATTGGCCATAATCCTCGCATTGCATTCAGCGAACTGTCAGCAGGACGCCACAAACTTACAGTACGCAGTACAAACAGCGATGGTGTATGGGTAAACAATTATACAGTCCTGATTATTGACGTCACACCAACCTTTTGGGAGATGACATGGGTGCGCATTCTCGCGCTGTTGCTGATTATCACCTGTACTACATGGGGGATCATCAGATATAGACAATATAGGCTGCAGACACGTGAACGAGAACAGCGCATGGATAATCTAATGAGGCAGTATCGCGAACTGCAGGAAACCATCAACGAGAACGAAAATTCAAAACAACAAATCCCAACACACAAAACTTATCACCTGGAAGAACCGAAAATCGTTAATGCAGATGAGGAAATGATGAATACGCTGATGCTGTTTATTGAGCAACATATAAGTGACAGCAATCTGAAAATAGAAGATATGGCCGAAACCGTAAATATGGGGCGTACTGTTTTCTATAAGAAGATGACGGAACTGGTGGGCATGTCACCCTCCGACTTCCTACGCAGTGTCCGGATGCAACGAGCCCGCCAACTGATAGCCAAGAGCCGTATGACTTTCTCTGAGATAGCCTACAACGTTGGATTCACTGATCCCAAATATTTCTCAAAGTGTTTTAAGAAAGACACAGGAATGACTCCATCAGAATACAGAGAGAAAGAAATTGATTAAGTTGGAGTATATAATACATTATTAATATAACTAATTATTGTGACAACTATGAAAAAAATGATGATTCTCGCTGCCCTATGCCTTTTTGGACTGGTAGCACACGCACAACAGAACCTTAACTGGGGACAGGGTCCTCAAGTGGCATCACCTGTAGTGAATGCAGACAAAACCGTTACTTTCAACATGATTGCTCCAGAAGCTCAGAAGGTTCAGATTACAGGCGATTTCCTGCCTACCAAGAAGATTGAGTTTGGCGGCAACACTTACGATGCACCTGGCATTGCAGATCTTGTGAAAGACGACAAGGGTGTATGGAGTTTTACTTCTGAGGTCCTGAAACCAGAATTATACACTTACAACATGATTGTTGATGGTGTGAAAATCATCGACCCGCTGAATGTCTATAATATCCGCGACATCAACAATTTGTTCAGCGTGCTGCTCATCGGTGGTGATGCCCGAACAGATTTATACAAAGTGAACAAGGTGGCTCACGGCACGGTATCTAAGGTGTGGTACGAGAGTCCTACGGCAGGACTGACTCGCCGGTTGACGGTGTACACTCCTGCCGGTTATGAGACCAGCAACAAGGACTATCCGGTTCTCTACCTGCTGCATGGCATCGGTGGTGACGAGAACGCCTGGAGCGAACTGGGCCGTGCCACACAGATTCTAGATAACCTCATTGCCCAAGGTAAGGCAGAGCCAATGCTAGTGGTAATGACCAATGGCAATATCTCGCAGGAGGCTTGTCCCGGTGAGACTTCCGAGGGTTTCCGCGTACCAACGATGATGCTGCCAAAGACAATGGAGGGTTCGTTCGAGACAGCATTCCCCGATGTAGTAAAGTTCATCGAAAAGACCTACCGCGTGAAAAAGGACAAGGCTCATCGTGCCATTGCCGGTCTGTCGATGGGTGGCTTCCACAGCCTCTTTATAAGCATCAACACCCCCGACCTATTCGACTACATCGGACTGTTCTCTGCCGCTGTCGACCAGCAACAGCCCGCCCCCAATGGTTTCCCCAATATCTATGCCGACCGCAATGCGAAGATCGACCAGCTGTTTGCGAAAAACCCCAAACTGTTCTGGATCGGTATCGGCAAAACTGATTTCCTTATCAAAAACAACAACGACTTGCGTGCTTACCTCGATTCAAAGAATCACAAGTACGAATATGTAGAGACAGACGGAGGTCACATCTGGCGCAACTGGCGCATCTATCTGACCATGTTTGCCCAAAAGGTATTCAAATAAAGACTTGGATTGGCAAAAAGGACTATAAAGAACTGATTAGCCAAACTAAATAGACCAAATAGCCTCCAACGAGAAGGGCACCCTCCCAACGCTCCACTGTGAAGCGGGTATAGGAGAAAAGCCAGACAAGAGAAACCGAAACGAGCATCACTGCCATGTCAATGGTGGTGATGCCTTGTATCTGGAGAGGACTGATAGTTGCCGTAAGACCGAGAATAAGCAATATATTGAAAACATTTGAGCCTATGACATTGCCTATTGCTATGGCCGACTGGCCCTTACGGGCAGCAACTACACTAGTAGCCAGTTCTGGCAGCGACGTGCCACCGGCAACGATAGTAAGTCCCACAACTCCCTCACTGATTCCCAAAGAATATGCCACATCAGAGGCCGAATCTACAAACAGGTTAGAGCCAGCAACCAACAAGGCAAGTCCAAGCACTACATAGCCCAAGCTAAGCCATGGATTAAGTTGTTTTACCTGCGTAGTATCAGCATCCACGTTTCCCTTTTTTGCTTGAGACAATGTGTATGCCATGAATACAGCAAAGGCTATGAGCAGTATTATTCCGTCTGTGCGACCCAAGAAATAATCTACAGCCAGAATTGTCAGCAGTAGTGAAGCACCCACAGAGAATGGGATATCCTTCTTGACAGTAGAGCGACTTATAGTCATCGGTGCCACCATAGCAGCACAACCCACAATAAGCATGCAATTCATTGTGTTAGACCCAACCACATTACCCACAGCCAAGTCAGGAGTACCGTTGAGTGCTGACATCACGCTAACAAACAGTTCCGGTGCTGACGTACCTGCAGCGACAATTGTCAGACCTATAATGATCTCTGACACATTCATACGCCGTGCCAGTGCAGCAGCTCCTTCGGTAAGACGGTCGGCACCACCCAGCACCATCGCCACTCCTATTATAATTAAAAGAATATCCAATATCATAACTATTACTTCAAAGTAGTACTATTAATTATCATCTTCGTCATCGAAGTCAAAGTCGTCATAGCCCTCGAGCGACGGACCGACAAACTCGTCAAGCGCACGACGCTCCTTCTTTGTAGGACGACCGGTGCCACGCTGACGATTCACGAAACCACTGATACGGTTCATCTCCAGTAACTCATACTGATCAGGTGTGGTCACGTTCTCATAGATCTCAGGCAGCAGTTTTGCCCCAACCCTTTGCTCTATGGTTTTCAGAATCTTAAACGAATAGGTCACAGGGGGCTTGCGCACGCTTACCACCTCACCAACCTTCACCATGCGTGAGGGCTTCACATTGACGCCCTGTATTGTTACTCTGCCGTTCTTTATAGCATCTGCAGCAATGGAGCGCGTTTTGAAAATACGTGCTGCCCAGAGCCATTTGTCGATACGAGCGAGCATACCCACGCCCTCCCCAAGGGAGGGATGTTGAATACCAGTGTTACCTTTGTTCGCCATATATTCAAACTATCTGAACATCCTTCCCTTTGGGAAGGCTTGGATGGGCTTTTCCTAATTTATTATACTGATTCATCGTGACGTCGATGCCTGCAAGAACAAAACTCTTGATAATGTCAACGGCCAACGTAATGGCAGGCTGCAACACTTCCAGCTCCTCAGAAGGGAATCGGCCGAGAACATGATTTATCTGTGAACCCACAGGATAATCGTTGCCTATGCCCATACGCAGGCGAGCATACTGCTGGCCGATCAGCTGTTGGATATGTCCCAGACCATTATGACCGCCGTTGGAGCCATTAGCCTTCAGACGGAACTGCCCGACAGGAATGGCCACGTCGTCGCTGATGACCAGCAGACGACTCTGATCGATGTTTTCCTTGTTAAGCCAATAACGCACAGCGTTGCCACTGAGGTTCATAAACGTAGTGGGCTTCAGCAGCAAAACTTTGCGCCCCTTAATCGATGTCTCAGCGACAAATCCATAACGTTTATCCTCAAAAACGATATTGGACGCCTTAGCGAAAGCGTCCAATACCATAAATCCAGTGTTGTGGCGGGTTTCGGCGTATTCTTCGCCAGGATTACCCAAACCAACAATCAAGTATTTGTCCATTTTTTAAGGTAATAGGTAAAAGTGAACAGTGAACAATTTGCTACCGCCATTACTGTCCGGAAGGAAATTCTTCACTTTTCACTATTCACTTTTCACTTACTCTGCGGCAGCAGCCTCAGCAGCAGCCGAACGAGAAGCACGGGTAGCCTTGACGGAGCAGACGATAACCTCCTTCGGAGTAGCAATCTCCAGACCCTCGAAGCTCAGCTGACCAACCTTGATAGCCTTACCCAGCTGCAGCTCGGTAACATCAATATCAAGTTTCTCAGGAATCTGCTTGTAAGGAGCTGTAACATTGATCTTACGAATAGAGAGGTTCAGACGACCACCATCACGAACACCCTGAGCATGACCAGTAAGATTGACGGGGATACCAACAGTGATAGCCTTGGTCTCGTTGATCTCATAGAAATCAGCATGCAGAAGAGCATCACTTGTGGGGTGGAACTGAAGTTCCTTGATAATAGCCTTGTGCTCTGTGCCGTCAATGTTCAGCACTACTACATATACGTGGGGAGTATAGACAGCCTTGCGGAGCTCTGCAGCAGATGCTGTGAAAGCCATAGCCTCGGGCAGACCATTCTCACCTTTCTTCTCACCATACAGATTGCAGGGTACCATACCCTCCTTGCGAAGCAGCTTTGAGGCCTTCTTGCCAGTGTCGGTGCGCTTCTGACCTTTTACGTTAATCTCTTTCATAATTAATTAATGTGTTACTCTAAAATTAAGTTGTTTTTGCTTAATCCACCATCACACGATGC
>CAMHLV010000025.1 GCA_946186115.1 uncultured Prevotella sp.
AACACCCCTCCCACGGTATCTATATCGTTAATGGGAAAAAATACAGATAGGCCCATGCGGAGCCCCGACTCTTAACCTTGTGTTTAGAGCTGGGGCTCTTTGATTGCCTGACCGCGACAATTTTGAACACATAATTCATAACAGAGACTGTCTTTTGATTAAGATATCTGTCCAGAATAAAGAGAATAACGGTTCTGTCGCACGATGACAAGAGGACACAGCGGGACAGACCCTCTGTGTCCTTATTTTTGTTCTGAGCTTGCTCATCGCTCATCAAGCATATTGCGGCATTTTGTGTGGCACTTGCCAGAAAAGTTTGGCGATAGCATCTTCCAGTTCTTCTTCGGAATAGTAGCCGTTCAGCCCCAAGAAATCCAGCACGTATGAATTGCGTAGCAATACATCTGGCTCCATGTGGGTTGGAGTTACTTTCTCAAGAGTCTTCACTATCTCATCCTCAGGTTTTACAGCTATCAAAGAACGTTCGTATGCCATCTCATCCTGTTTATCTCGTAACTGCCTGACACTCCAATGCTCAGCAATGCCCATCTGTTGATAGAACAATCGCTTGTTATTATCTTCTATGGTAACGAGTTCCAAAAAATGACTCCACGTTAATGTTTGCGACAGTGTCGCAAACATTTCTTCGTCGCTATAAAATCGAGCAACTTTCATCATCCTTGTGACAGCAGTATAGGTATATCCCTTGCCATAACGTGCAGTCAATCTTTGCGACAGTGTCGCAAGAATTTTGCTGCCATAGGCAGAATACTGCTTGTAGCCCATATCCTCATTAATATAATGGCCTATATGCCAGAACATCAAGTCAGAATGCTTGTTTACATATACGACAACCTCTTGCCGTGCATTGTCAATAATGTCGGATACTCCCTTATAAAGGCTATCACTTACCTGCTCAATTGCTTTCGTTTCTACTATTTCGTTTGCCATATCTCGTTTCCTTTGCAAAGTTAATGTTTTTATTCCGTATATTGGTACTTTCTATCCTTTTTATCGCCTTTGTCACTTATAGAACGTAATCCAATTAGTCCTATACTTATAACTATTAGATCGAACCGTCTCTTGATCCTCCTTCAGTACAAGACAGTCTATCTACTTTTTAAATCTCTTCTTACCATCATCTTTCAATTTTATCTTACCCAATACTCTTAGTTCTGGCAATCCAACCTTTTTGCTTGATAGTGATTTTGCATAATTCCCAATATCTTGCAGAATAGGGAATCCTTGCTTTATGAAGTCAACATATTGCGCCAATACGCCCATAAATTTGAAATAGAAAAACGACTGTAGTGGAAGGATACGGTTTAGGTTTTCTTCTTCCCATGGTGTTAATGTGTTGCCTCTGTGATTCATATTTCTACATACATAGATATCACTGAGCAATCCAGTTAATTCAACAAAATTATCATAGTCCCCACTTTTCATCATGGCTTTGTATCCAAGAAAATAAACGACAATGCGTATTTTATCATTAGCATATTGTCCCTGGAGCGTAACCCTCGATTTTTCTACTGAATAGGGTTGTCCTGTCTTTTTGTTTTGTCCTGGGAATATAAGCATCGCAATGCTATAATTAGAGTCTGAACGTTCATCAATTGTTGGGTCGTTCTCTTTCTGAGTTTTCACATAAGCAGGAGATGACCACATTTTCTCAACGATGTCGGCAAGCACACGCATTTCGCAGAGCTTGTTAGTCATACATTCTATCTGCTGGTATAAAGCCAAGCAAAAGTCACCAAATTGATTCTTCCTCCTAAAGGATTCCATTCGAACGAAATCTTTTGTCAAATCTGGCACTATTGAACTTATGGGAAAGTCTTTGTAAAACTCCTCAGCCTGCTTACGGATGATTTTCTCTACACAATATTCATAAATATGACCCATGCGTTCGTCATCCATTAAAACAGAGTTTGCGGAAGGCATTATTCCTAACGCCTTTCGCAATTCTACACTAAACTCTTCGTTCTGGTTTGACAGCCGTACTATCTTATCTATGGTGGTTTTCAGTTTCTCTTCCATACTGTCACATATTTAGTAATAAATCCAAATCATTGTTTAGTTCGTCAATGTCCACATCTGTTCGCTTTGGCACAATGACCTTATCCAGTCGGTGAATTAACCAGAACGTATTACCCTTGTCGTCAAGACAGAGTGACATAGCTAATTGATCTTTGTTTTTCTCTTCAACAAGCGTGATGCTCTTGTTCACTGACGCCTTAGCCTTTTTGTCGCCAAACGTGAAGTGGGCATAGCGATGCGAATTCTCTGAAGTTGCTATGATAACTTCCGTTGAATGTCTCTTTTCAAATTCCAATAGAGGCAATGTTTCTATGTATGTCACGTTTTGGGCTGTGGTGACACTCTTCTCATTCATCATCTCTACCAACTTCACAAACTTGTTGTGTAGTCTTAGATAGACAGAATCCTCCTCACCCTTGACCATTTTCAGATACATCAGCTTCCCGTCAATCACATTCACAAGATTGGGGTTACCTTTCTTCACATGGCCTTTCTCCAATTTGTATTTTGGCAGGAACTTTGCCATTGCATTTGGATAGCCGTATCTGTCCCAAATATAGAGAATGTTGCGAATGTCACGGACGTATTTCTGAGTCACGTTCAGTTTGTCGCTGACAATGATACCCGTTACTTCTTGCCTTGCCCCTTTCTTTTGCAAACGGGTCTTGTCTTCATTGATAGTAAAGCGCAGGTCTGTGATTATACGCTTTAGCTCTTTTCTGAACTTACCATCTTTCTGATAGACATGATGCATGGAACTGAATGTAATGTCATCAGCATAGCGCGAATAGTGCAAACCGAATCGCTTCGCCAAACCTGCCAACCGACGGTCGAGCGTGTCACAAATCATATTGGTAATGATTGGTGAGGTGGGCGCACCTTGCGGAAGCACATAGAATGTTTCTTGTAGCTCGTTATCATGAGTGCACATCTCCTTCATCGAGCACATACCTGCAATCAGACTGGCTATCTTCTCAGGGAAGTTAAACGGTGACAGTTGCAGGCGTTTCCACACTCGCGGTTGCTCAATACTGGGAAAGAAGTCTTTCAGGTCAATGTTAAACACATAATTCTGCCCCTTGTGAATACATGCGTTACTCACCACAGAGCGTCCTTCCGTAAATCCCATTGCATAATCAGAAGGTGTGTATATTGACTTCAAAATCTCGTTGACTGCGGAAAGCATCATCATAAAACTCCTGTTGCGTGGAGTCGTAATCAAGCGAAAACCGCCCGACTTCTTCTTTACCTTAAACTGACGATACCTATGGAAGGCGTTGTTGGGATTGCAGTAATAATTAATGTGCTTCATCGTAAATGGATGGAACTGGTCTTGCAGGCCAATCTCTTCCAACTCAGCCCGCTTAATGTGGTTGAGCAGTAAGAGCAGATCATCTTTGGTTTTCATCTGCCTGGCCATCTGTGCAATTTCTGTTCTATCCATTTTTTCTTTTCTTTTTTTAATAGCGGTCTCTGAAAGTCTGTCTGCTGAAACTTCTTTTCTTTATGTAATAAAATATATAGAAATAAAAATACCTATATACATAAATAATAGAAACAGTACGTATGTACAACAGTAAAACGTTAACGTACTAACATTGTTATCTCCAATATACCCCGAAGGGCAGGGAGACATCCCGCGAATCTACTCCCGAAAGAGCAGGGCCGAAGCCACGCTGGACGAAATTCAAAATGCCGTTTCAGTTTCCAGACTTGTCAAAGACCGCTTTGTTTTTCTTTTCTGGTGCAAAGGTACGTAATTATTGCGAAATCTATGTTCGATTAATAATTTATTTTCTTTACAAGTCGGACAGGAAGTTTATATCCAGCAAACATCCTTATTGTTTTATAACTGGTATCATAATAACTCTTTGAATCCACTCTCAATTGAAGGGAACGAATTATTCTGACACAGTTTTTCTCCTTGATTTCTTCATTCTCACCTAACCAGAAATAAATACTCTCTCTGTCTATGGTACCTCCAAATTTTTGCATTCCAGTCGTTGCAAATCTAAGAATATTACCATTTGGTCCAACACAAAGCACTTCTTTAATGTTTTTATCTGTTTTTCCATAAGAAGTTACACATTCCCAGTCACATAATTCATAAAGTTCTTTCCATTGTTCCATTGTAGGGACATTCATAGAGTTTGCTTTATCAAAAGAAAGATAGATTATCTCATCATTATCTTTCTCATAATCGGTAGCCCACAATGTTCCACTTGGCAAGCCAAGGTCAACATACTCCGTTTTGTTGTCACGGAGGTCAACAGGTATTTCTTCCTCCCGATCTTTATAACCATCACGATAGCCATCAGCGTATGCCTGAGCAATCGCCTTCGCCATCACTTCGTTTATCTTCTCTGCTGCGTAATTCTCAGCCTTTGTTGTTAATTCAATCATAGTTCTATGTGTTTTGTTTATATTTCTGTTGCAAAAGTACGAATAATACGCGAATTCTAAGTTCGTTATATAAAGGTTTTCAATCAATATTCCAATACGCATCGGGTTCACCATCAAAGGCATCATTAATGACATCGTCACTATATCCTGCTACATCTTGCGCATAGGTGCCTGCAAATTCACCATAATGTCTGCCGTATGGCTCTGGCTCTTCCCTCAGAATGCGGTACTTTCCATGTCGAGGTAAATCTGGATTCAAGTCATGAAGAAACACTTCTTTCTCTACACCGTCTTTTATTGTTTTTGTCGAGAAGCGATTCTTTCCGTAGAAGCTCCAGATTTTGTCGTACACCAATGGTAAAACCTCCTCGCCTTTCGTGTTTATAACACCCCATTTCTCGTTTTGACAAACCCTGGCAAGGCCGTGGTCAAATCCATCAATCCAGTATTTCCCGAATGGAACAACTATCGTACCTTTTCGGTCTAAAACGGCGTAGCCTTTCTCTCGGTCTTGAACGGTAATAAACTTGTTGTCAGTGGATTTGATGATAGTGTCAAACTCCATATCTGTTATGAATTCACCATTTGCCTTCATTGCCTTGTATTTATATCTGACATAAGATGTAACTCCGCCACTTTTTCTTGGATAACCATAAGGGAACAACCTACCAACTCTGACAATATCATCGTCAGAGAAGCAATCGTCAAGGATTGCATTATAAAGCGGTTTCAAAACAACTTCGCCATTACGGTTAAGCAATCCCATTGTATTGTCAAATCGATTAACAAATGGAATTAAAAGCCTTTTCTCATGTGATGGACTATAGTCCTTCACATTCACAATAATCCTTATTCCATCTTCAAGATGCTGCGCCCAGTTCGCTAATATCTGTCCTTCTTCCATTGCTGCAATAATTACTATTTTTATGTGAGTCTCAAAATATGTGAATGAAATCCACTTCTACCAATCTTCAGGAAGATATTCTCCTGAAAAGAAGGCATCCTCTAATCTTTCTTCGTCGAAATAGCCCTCTCCATTAATGTCAAAGTTGTCGCCAGAATAATCGTCATAATCTGAGGTGGACGAATAATGATCCTCTATTCCCCTAACTGGTAAAGAAGGATTTAAGTCGTGAAAATACACCTCTTTATATTCCCCATTCAGCTCAACTCTTGTAGAGTACCTATCCTTTCCCAAAAAATTCCATACATCATCGTATATCACAGGAAGGACTTCCTCTCCTTCTTCGTTTATGATGCCCCATTTTGCATATTTCTCAGGATGTTTCGTCCTGTCGTTGTCATAGAAGTGTTGGATATTCTCTTTTCCCTCAATGGTTCTGCTATCAATGTCAAATAAATTTTCTATTATTGCAATGGTACAACCTACACGCCCAGAATGCTTATGAGTTCTTACCCGTGCCAAGCCATGGTCAAATCCATCAATCCATCCATATTTTCCGAATGGAACAATGACTCTCCCTTTGGTATCAATTACGCCCCATTGGTAATCCTTGTGCTGGACGACAATTACATCACCATATTGATTTGAACTCCTCACGTTTCCCAGCCGAATGTCTTCCAATTCTTTTTTACAGGATATAGACTCTTCTAATGCGGCCTGTATCCTCTGAGCATTGTTGTCATGCTGAGTAAATACTTCAGCCATCTCTTCTAATGCGGCTTGCTTTCTCTGAGCATTGTAGTCATACTGAGAAATTACTTCAGCCATTTTTTGAAGTTCTGTATCTGTCATAATAGTTTTGTAATTTTAACGATGCAAATTTAAATACAAACGGCGAACACTATGTTCGTACTCTCAAATATTCTTCTACCATCACCGAAATACGATTGAAAATATCGTCTTGGATACTTGATGGCTCAAACACAATTAAGTCTTTTCCAAAGGAGCAGAGTTCGCGGATTAGCTCATAGTTTGGTATGCAGTCTATGGAGAAGAAAGCACCGCCATCAAGTTGGGAATATTTCTCACGCAGTTTGTTTTCTGCTTCACCCTTTATTGATGTCTGCGATTCATGGATGGGTTTTGTCATGACATAATCCTTGGAGGCATCGCTTACCCAGAACACGATGTGTTCCATGGGGCGGTCTTCGTAGAGAGTTACTCCTACAATATCCTCAAATCGACCTGAGAGATCATCTGGGCATGGAACATATTTCTTTTCAGGCAACGACTCCACCTTATCTATACGATCGAGGGCAAAGGTGAGAATCTTGCCGTCATTATCTGCTGCACCAAGAAGAAACCAGCGGTCATTATATTGCTTCAACAAATAGGGATGGAACTCTATGCTACGAATAGTCTCATCCGAAAAAGTATGGTAGTACAAGCGGATGACCACCTCATTAGATATATAGGCAAAAAGTGTACCCAACAAGTTAGAGTTTTGTAGATACGGGTTGTTACTAAAACATATAATCTGACGACGTTCTTCAAGCCCCAAACCAATCTTGAAATCATCGAGCCACTTGAAATTGTCAAGCCCGTCGAACTGACCTATAGTACTTAGAACCTCACGGAGAAGATTCCTCTCCTCACGGCTCATTTCTTGTTTAAAGATAGAAAAAGAGCGGTCGTCATATGTAATACAACGTTTCCCATTCCAGTTGAAACGCTTGATAGGAGCAGAGAATGGGGCATACTCCAATGTGTTCAAGTCTTTCTCAATGCAACGCTGCGTCACCTCTGAAAATCCATCATTGTAAAGCATGTCATTCACTTTCTCTGTCAAGTCGTGAATGTCATAGTAGTGGTGGTGATCAGAGAGCAGTCTGTCCAAATACTTATATCTTATGAGTGCATTTTTGTTTGTAGGCATATATTTGATTTTGCTGCAAAAGTACAACCTGTCTGCGAATTCAATGTTCGCTGGCCTATATTGTTTTAGATGGCACCAATAATTCCTTAAATCTCATTTGACCTTTTCTGTGCTCGGCATAAATCGAACGAGTTCGACTCTGCATTCGCATACTCGCTGTCTTTAGCTTGTTATAGCGTTGTATCTCCATATCGTTTTTAGTTATTCTTGCCCACCATTGGGCGTTCCGTGTACAAATTTAATCAAATAAATCGAAAACATAATGAATCATGAACATAAATTAAGATAATTGATAGCTTTTCCACTTGAATATGACATCATTCCGCACAGAATACAGCATGAAATGCCATAGAAGGGTGTAGCTAATACGCACTTTGTGGTGGAGTGCCACACAAAGATGCTTGTCTGCTTTCTGATTGAGCAAGCTCGGCATACATTAGGGTCTTGTTTCCCTGAATTGAGCACAGTACCTACGAGGTAATCGGCTTGCCGCTTCGCTCGTCGAAGAACTGCTGACGAGTTTCAACAGTTTCGTCACAAAGATGAAGGAGATGGCCAAATGAGGTTACGATTTGGCAACCTAACTCCTTCACCAATCCTCCCCAATTTGCTTTTTGCCCAAAAGTGAACTTCCTCATTCTTCCCCGTATTGCCTTTATTACAGGCCGAATTGCATTAATCTTCCAAAATCGCTTCGTAACTACAACTTTTTTTCGTAACTCTGGCTTCGCCGAAGTTACTCGGCACTCGGAAAAGTTCAAATAAATTTGGCTTTTCTCTCGTTTTTTCGTAACTTTGCTGATGAATCAGCGAAGTTACTCCGTTTCGGCAAAAAAAGAAACAAGTTTCTTTGTTTTGCGCTCAACTTTTCGTAACTTTGCACAAAACTTACAACTATGAAATACGCTGACTATATCAAGCAGATTGAAATTGACGCCCTGTGGAGTGGCAAGAAGCATGTCTTGTGGACGCTCGACCCGCATGTCAACATCCTCAGTGGCATCAATGGAGTGGGTAAGTCGACCATCATCAATAAGGTGTTTCGCAGCATCAATACCAACGGTGACGTGGTAAACCACCTGCTGAAGGGGGTGCGCATCACCGTTGAGCCAGAGGATGCTACCCACGTCAGGTTCGACATGATACGCTCGCTGGACTCTCCCGTGCTCGATACTGAGACGCTCAACATGGTCGATGCACGCATCCGCTCGGCCCTCGACTTCCAGCTCTACCACCTGCAGCGCAAGTACCTGGACTATCAGGTGAATATCGGCAACCGCATCATCGCGGAGCTGCAGCAGGGGAATGCCGAGGCTGCCCAGCAACTGTCGCAGGCCAAGAAGCGCTTCCAGGACATCGTCGATGACCTCTTTGCCGAGACGGGGAAGAAGATTGTGCGCACGGAGAACGAGATACGTTTCTCGCAGATTGGTGAGACGCTGGTGCCCTACCAACTCTCGTCGGGCGAGAAGCAGATGCTGGCCATCCTGCTCACTGTCCTCGTTGAGAACCAGCAACACTATGTGCTCTTCATGGATGAACCGGAGGTCAGTCTGCACATCGAGTGGCAGAAGCAGCTCATCGATCTGATACTGGAGCTGAATCCCAACGTGCAGATTATCCTGACCACACATTCGCCTGCCGTCATCATGGCCGGCTGGGCAGACAGTGTGACTGAAGTGGATGACATTACAGTTTAAATTGAGAATTGAAAATTGAAAATTGAAAATTGAAAATTGAAAATTGAAAATTCTTACAACTAAAACTATAAGCGAGCAAAGCTCGTAGGAAAAATTAAAAACAAAGGCGAGCTCGATGTGAAACATCAAAATTATGGGTGGCAGACTGAAAGATAACCTCAATAGCCAGTACTTCGAGGCGGCAAATGCCTTGAAGTCACGCAGTGCCCGGCGTAGGATAGTGGCTTATGTCGAGAGCTACGACGACATCTACTTCTGGCGTACCGTGCTGGGGCGCTTCGAGGACGACACGCGCTATTTCGAGGTGATGCTTCCCTCGCACAAAAAGCTGGAGCGAGGCAAGAAGTCGGTGCTGATGAACCTGCTGGAGGATGGCGACAAGCATCCCGAAGAACGGCTGGGAACCTCCATGATAGCCTGTGTAGATGCCGACTACGACTACCTGTTACAGGGAGTCACGCAACAGTCGAAGAAGGTGATAGAGAATCCCTATGTGTTCCATACCTATGCCTACGCCATAGAGAACCTGCAGTGTTATGCCCCTTCGCTGCATGATACCTGTGTCGCCGTGACGCTCAACGACCACCGCATCTTCGACTTCCAAGAATACCTGAGTCTGTACAGCGAGGCCATCTTCCCGCTTTTCGTCTGGTCCGTTTGGGCCTATAGGTCAGGGGAGCACAACCGCTTCTCGCTCTCCGACTTCAGTCGTGTCATCGATCCTGGAGGCTTCAGCGTTGCCGATGCCCAGGCCAGCATCGTTCACCTGCGCCGTAAGGTGGGCACCAAGGTGCACCAGTTGCAGGCCCAATACCCCAACAACAAAGAAGAATACCTCAAGGTGAAGGACATGGTCAAGGCGCTGGGCGTCACTCCGCAGACCACCTACCTATACATCCAGGGCCACCACTTGTTCGACAACGTCGTCGTTCCCATCCTCAACAAGGTCTGCAACCGCCTGCGCCAGGAGCGTCAGGACGAGATAGCCCGCACAGCCCGCCACCATACCCAGCGCACCAACGAGATGTCGTGCTACGAGCACTCCATCCAGGACATCCGCCAGACGCTGAAGAAGAACACCGGCTACATGGCCTCAGAGCCTTTCCAACGCATCCTCCACGACCTCGCCAGCCTCTTCAAATAGCATCAGCATCTTTGGCCTTTCCTGGCTACGCGCTTTATCATTGGCTTGCCGCATAGCGGGCAAACGTTAGATCGTTATGACCTTCTCGAAGGAGATGTCTTTATAGAGGTCGGGACTGCCCTTGGAGCTTTCGGGGAGGAAGTGGAGGCGGACGCCGCGGATGTGCTTTTTGGCCTTGAACAGCTCAGGATCATCCACCTTGTCGCTCTCTATCTCCAGCTTCATCAGCCCCCAGTCGCTCAAACGCACCTTGTCGCCACGGCGCAGATGCTTTTTCAATACCTCGCTGAGGCTCATGACAACACCCACGATGTTGCCCTCGGAGGTGCCCATGCGCCTGGCTACCTCTTTGATAATCTGGTGGCTGTCGATGGTGCCGTTGTGTACGGCCTTTGCCTTGTACTTGCCATAGGTGGCCAGTGTGGGCTTTGTTTCTTTTGCTATTTTGTATTTCATATTTTTTTCTCTTACTGGGATTTTTTTTGAAAAAAGGTTGTAAGGTTGTCAAAACGCCGATGTACAAAGGGATTGCAACCTGTCGAAGGTTGTCAGAGGTTGTCAAAAGGTTGTCAGAGTACAGGGGTTATCTTATAGCGTCTCCTATCGTAGCTTTCGCCTCTCTCAAAACCCTTGCGTCGCAGGTAACTGCCTATCAGTGTGGCATTTGAGCGGTTTTCGGCATCCATCTTCAGTTCCTTCAGTATCTCTGTCGGACTCATCAACAGCACCTGGTCACCATGCTGAGGCTTGCGGAAGCGGTCTTCAAAGAGCAAAATGACGTTGGGTGTCTCGTAGTAGTCGGCATTATGATCCTGTATCAGTCTTTCGCGCTCGCCAGTGAAGGCATATTCCTCGCCGTGTGCTATCTCATATACTATCTGAGCGTACAGCTGCTGGTAGTCGATGGCCTTGTCGCCCTGTGTGTCGGTGTCGATCATGTCGTTGACCTCTACCACGAGGTAGCGTCGCGAGCCCGACTCGTCTTTCAGCGGTACCAGCGAGTTGGTGGTGGCGCAGAAGGCAGCGTAGCGCTGCTGCTGTTCGAAGGTGGTGGAGTAGAGGCGGCGCTCTTTGACATCCGTGCGCTGTATGAGGTGCTTGAGGAATGCCGTCTGAGCCTTGCTTATCTGGTCGTATTCGTCGATGTTGATGAGCAGGAAGCGGCTCAGTGCGCGCAGTGCCTCTTTCTTGTTGGTGAAGTCGATACGGTCGATGTAGAACGGCATCAGTTTGCTTGGCAGCAGCATGCGCATGAATGTTGACTTGCGTGTGCCCTGTCCGCCCACCAGCATGAGCACCATCTGTGCGCCATACATAGCGTTGGCTCCCGACTGCCACTGGCTCACCATCGAGCGCATCCACACCTTGAAGTTGTCGCGCCATCCAGGACTTGTGGTCTTCACGCGGTCGGCCATTTCGCCCAGTCTGTCGCGGCCGTCCCAGTGTGGCAGCTCGTCGAGCCATTCGCGCACAGGGTCGTACTGTTCGATGCGTTCCGAGATGAGGATACGCTCCAGGTCCTGTGGCCACACCTTGATGCCTTCGCGGATGGCGGCATTGTTGATGTCGTTGCGGGCCTCGTCGGTAAGGGGTTTCCACCAGAGTTCATACATATATTTCTCCTGATACTCTATGTCGCCAGTCACCTTGTTGCGTCGGAACATGTAGCGGCGCTTCAGGAATTCCTCCAGCAGCTGCTGGTGCATCAGCGAGCGGTCTATCGGATTCTGCAGTCCTGTCTTGTGCTTGTTATATGCCGTCTGGAAGGTAGAACGCAGCTCCACCTCTTTGTCCCAGCAGTCAAGTGCCTCAAGTGTCATCTTCGTCGCCAGCTCCTGGTCGATGCCTGCCTTGCAGCATGCCACGGCCAGACGCATCAGGTGTTCTTCCATTGCGCACAGTTCGCGATATGAGAAGTCGCGGCATAGCGTATTGTATTTCACCACATCCATCTCGCGGCGCGTATAGCCTGGCAGCACCTGAGTGTCAAGCTGAACCTCATCGGGCAGGCTTACTACCTGTGCCGATGTGCTGGTAAGAGGCTTCGTGGGCTGGCTCATGCGGATGGCCTTGGCCTTTGGATTGTAGTATGCCTGCGTGTCGAACGATATGCGGAACGACTCTGTGCCGTCGTGTATCGCCTCGCGGGCTCGCACTCCTGTTGACTGCAACACATACTCTGCTGCACGCTTGTAGGCATACTGCTGAAACAGAGCTATTTGCGCGTCGTCGGCAGGCAGCGTGCCGTCATCCAGTACGTAGGGTATCAGCACCTCCAGCGTTTCGCCGCGTGCGCCAATAAACGACATCAGCGTCTGTTCCCACACGTTTACTGTTTTCCTCAACTGCTCCAGCGCTTCCTGGCCTGTCGCAACGGGCAGTGACAGCAGCACCAGTCCTGTGTATGCTCCTTTCTCGCCAATGGCTGGGTTTATCTCTGGCAACCACTCCTCGGCCAGTCCTCCAGAGCCCAAGCCTATCTCTGTGCGCACCATTTCTAATCCGCGAGCGGCATTTACCCGTCGTTCATACTTGCCCGAGCGTGTCCATTCGGCCACGCTGTCGAGTGTTACCATCTTCTCCAGCCAGCGGTTGCGATAGAGATACTGCATTCTGACTTTCCTCATTTTGTTCGCATTAGCATTTTCCTTTTTCTTCATCATCTTCATGTTTTAGCTTCGTATTCATTAGGTTTTTACTACGTAAAACACAGCAAATTGTATGCCAATCTTCAGCAAATTCTCTCGAGAATTCAAGCCTTATGATGCTCCTCGCTATGGGTTTGCACGTAGCAAACCCTTATATTCTCTAGAGAATTTGTCTGTTCCCACCATGGGAATCCTTTTTAAAGCCCTTGCTACAAAGTGCTTTGCGCCGTGCTCATCTGCTGTCACTTTGGCAGTGTTTTTGGGCTGCCATTTTGACAACCTTTTGACAACCTCTGACAACCTTTGACAGGTTGCAATCCTTTTGTGCATCGGCGTTTTGACAACCTTTCAACCTTTTTTTAAAAAATCCTAGTATATAAATTGTTTTTTTTGCCTCTCCGTAAACGTTTACAAAATAAATTTCAACAGAAATTTGGGAGTTTACATTTTTTTTCCTATTTTTGCAACATGAAGCAGCATGCTTTTTAACAAAACGAATATTACAATACTAACTAAAGCAAAACTTATATGAAAAAGATTTTTACTTTATTTACGCTTCTGCTGTGCGTTGTCAGCAGTGCGTGGGCTACAGAGGAGACAATTTCTCTTGTTTCCTACATAGTGTCAAACAATACGGCATCGCTTACTTCGACTTCAGAAAACTTGGCAATTACTCTTAGTAGACCTGGAGGAACGTTGCCTGGCCCGGCTAGTAATAGCCGTGGTTTGCGGTGGCAGAATAAATGTGTTGTATCGGTCAGCGTGTCATCTGGTAATAAGATAAACTCAGTGACGGTAACTACTAGTAAGAATGGTAATAACACTACTAGTATTGAATTCACGCTTACTGACGGTACGAATGCTTTGTCTGGCACTTGGGATAATTCTTTGACAGGAAGCAAACAAAATGACTACAAATGGACAGCAACAGCTAATACATACTATGCAAGCTGGGTTCTGACTAACACAGGAAGCAACGGTGATTTATATATATCTTCTATTACCGTTAACTACGAAACTGCAACTGTACAAAACGCAGCACCGACAATTGTCACACAGCCTGAATCTAAAGTGGATGCTTATGTAGGCTTTGAGGCTACACTGACTGTAGGAGCTACAGGCTATCCAACTCCAACTTATCAATGGTATCAGAATTCAACGGCAAGTAACGTTGGTGGTACGGCTATTGATGGTGCCACAAATGCTACTTATACTTTTACTCCAACAACTGAGGGTACATTCTATTATTATGCAGTTGCAACCAATACATTCAGTAATGAAACTCATACAGCTACGTCAAATGTGTCAACTGTTACCGTGGGTACGAAGTATAGTGTTAATTTTGTGTCTGGCAACAGTGGGGCTACTGTGTCAATTCCACCAGCAGAGGTTTTCTATCCTCGTGGAACGGAGATAACGCTTCCCACAAACCATTATTTCTATTTGGAAGGTAGTAGCGTGGCAAAGTGGAGCGATGGCGAGAATGAATATGCCCCTGGCGCAAACTATATTGTGAATAAGAATGTAACGTTCTATCCTGTATTTTCTAATAATACTAAGGCCTTGGGTGCTGAGGAAACCACTATAACGTGGACTTTCTCCAGAGAAGCTGGTGCCCCTCTTTACGCTATTGAAGGCAACGGAAAGACCACAACTGTGATTGGAACAACTGCCAATGGCATTGATTTGGCAATGGATGTTGTGCTCTCAGTTAATCCAGACAATAATAAAGAGTATGGTAAGTTCAATAATACTGGCTATATAGATCGTGCACAGGTGAATAAATATACTTCCTTTACCATTCCGGCAGTAAAAGGCATGATAGTGACGTATGTAGGAACCAGTGGTACGGCAGCCGTTGCTGATCCCGTTACATTTGGTGGAGCTCAAGCAACATCTGTAAATGGCTCAACATATACTTATGAGTATACTGGTGAAGCGGCTACATTGACAATTTCTGACCTGCAAAGCGGACGTTATCCATCAGGCATTACCGTGCAATATCCATTTACAGGCATTCCTGGCCCCGCTGATCCTGAGAATATGATTCTTGTAGCAACTATAACATGGGATGGAGGCTCTGTTAATGATGGCAAATGGGTTTCATCAAAAAATGAGAACTATAAATTTAGTGGCACGACAAAGAGATCTAATACTACATACTTCAAAATTGTAGCAGGC
The DNA here is from genome assembly GCA_946186115.1 of uncultured Prevotella sp. Lineage (GTDB taxonomy): Bacteria > Bacteroidota > Bacteroidia > Bacteroidales > Bacteroidaceae > Prevotella. Next base: position 14,957 of record CAMHLV010000025.1, read on the forward strand.
ACATACACAATTAATGTCCCGTCAGACATGGCAATATCCAATATCGCTATCTGTGGATACTCTAAGAGCAACGATGGAACACCTTGTCAAGTTGGTGAAACGAGCAAAACCTTTACTACGGCTACATCAACCGAGATGTATGATATTGTCAATCCAACAGCAGGTGCAGACGTGACGTTTACAACATCATCGAAGGAAATGGATATAATCGCTATATATCTTTATTCTGCAGACGGTTTGACGCTCACCACCACAACCTCTATGCAGGGCTGGCGTGCATTCTACGATGCAGACAACAGCTATACCGTGGATGAGAATACAAAGGTGTATGTGGCAAAGAATGAGAACGAAGGCAAGGTGACACTGACGGAATATGCTGCTGGCGTGCCTGCTGGAACTCCCGTGATTCTGAAGACCAGTGCTGAGGCTGAGACTGACGGCACCTTCAAGATGACACTGACAAAGACCACAGAGACAATCACTCCGGCATATACTGGTGAAAGTCTGCTGAAGGTTACACCTTTTGAAGGCAATGTATATCGCTTGGGTTCTAAGAGTGGTGAGGTAGGATTCTTCCCCTTCAATGCAACAGGAGCTGCAGCAGGCATTGTGGTTCTCAATGTTGACTCGTCGAATGCTGGTGCACGTGGTTTGGGCATAACGTTCGATGATGAGACGACGGCTATTCATAACGTGAAAGATAACATGGACGTTAACAAGAACGTCTATGATTTGCAGGGCCGCAGCGTGGCTAAGCCCACAAAGGGACTCTACATTGTGAATGGTAAGAAGGTCGTGATTAAGTGAGAGAAATGAGAGCTCGCTCACATTTCCGAGCGTGAGCGAGCTCAAATGAAGTATAAGATTATTATTAAATAAGATAGGAGGACGATAGAATATGAAGAAACAGTATATACAGCCTTCTGAGAAGGTAGTCAAGTTGGTTGCTAAACCATTGTTGAACGAAACGTCGCTGCCAACGAGTGGCGAGACTCCCGACGAGTGGGGCGCCCGTGATGAGGGCGGCTGGCTCGACGACGATGACGAAGAATAAAAAAAGACAGCGGCTGCACTTTGAAGTGCAGCCGCTGTTGTGAATAATAGGCTATAAGTTTGTAGTCTTACCGAAACGGAAGTGGCAGGGCTATTCTGACACCACGTAGGTTTCGAGGAACTTGACGGTTCCTTCCACGCGTACATTATTAATACTAGCTGGAATCAGAATGCTCTCGCCAGCACTGAAACTGACTTCCTCACCATCGATGGTTAGGGTGCCCTCGCCCTTCAGGCCAATGAGGATAACGAAGGAGTCGAGCTCCGAGTAGTCGATGGTCATCGGCTCATCAAGGTCATAGACGGCAGTGCAGAAATATGGACATTCAACAAGCAGCTGGCCCTCGTTCTTCTTAGGGGTATAGTGCTGACGATAGTCGCTGAGCACGGTGTAGTCTATCGACTCGGCAGCTTCTTTTGTGTGAAGCTGGCGAAGGTTGCCGTCCTTGTCGCGGCGCTTGTAGTCGTAGATGCGATATGTAACGTCACTGGTCTGCTGTATCTCTGCCAGATAGCAACCGGCACCGATGGCATGGATGCGCCCTGCGGGGATGAAGAAGCAGTCGCCCTCGCCGACGTTGTATTGTGCCAGAGCATCGCAAATGGTGTCGTTTTCTACCATCTGCTTGTACTCGTCGGGTGTTATCTGCATCTTAAGGCCATTGTAGAGCTTTGCCGTGGGGGCTGAATCCATGACGTACCACATCTCTGTCTTGCCGCGAGGTTTGCCCTGACGATGGGCTATCTCGTCGGTGGGGTGTACCTGGATGCTGAGGTCCTGGCGGGCATCGATGAACTTGATGAGCAGGGGGAACTCATCGCCGAAGCGTCGGTAGTTGGCCTCGCCAACAAGGCGCCCTTTCTGCTCTGCGACGAGGGTGTTGAGGGTGATGGGGGTGGCAGGGGCAGAGGGGGCAGAGGGGGCAGAGGGGGCAGAGGGGGCTGCGAAACTATCGCAGCCTACTGAACCGGAGGGGGTGGATAAACAGGGGGTGGATAAACAGGGGGTGGATAAGCAGGGGGTCTCGTTGCCAGGGACGCCGGACAGCTGCCAGCTCTCAGTTCCCCAGATGAGGGTTTTGAGAAGAGGGGTAAATTTGTAATAATTCATATAGTAGTTTTGAGATTTATTTTCACTATTGCTTAATCGCAGCCTTCAATTATCAATTATCAATTATCAATTATCGATTTTCGATTTTCGATTTTCGATTTTCGATTTTCAATTTTCGATTTTCAATTTTCAATTCTCAATTTTCAATTTTCAATTCTCAATTTTCAATTACCCTTAGTTGTCCTTCCAGAAGGCGCGGGTGAAGAGCACCAGCACCGACATGATTTCAAGACGGCCGACGAGCATTAGGAACGAGCATGTCCACTTGATATAGTCGGGCAGTTCGGTCCACGACATCTCTGGGCCGATTTGCGTGCCCAGCGTCGGTCCCACATTGCTCATACAGCTTAGCGCTATGGTTATGGCATTGGTGTTGTCGATGCCTGCTACAATCATGATGGTGGCTGTGATGAGTACCATGACGGTGTAGATGGCAAAGAATGCCAGCAGCGAACTGAGTTTGTTTTGTGGGATGGTCTGGCCGTTGACCTTGACGGGAAGTACGGCATTGGGGTGCAGAATCTTGCGGAACTCATTGCGCAACACCTTGAATACCATGATGCCGCGGATGCACTTGAAACCACCAGTGGTAGAGCCGGAGCATGCTCCGAGGAACATCAGACATCCCAGGATTACCCATGTGACATGTGGCCACAAGGCTGCATCGTCGTTGAAAAGTCCCGTTGTCGTCATAAACGATACCACCTGGAAGAGGCTTGAGCGGAAGGCATGTTCCAAACCATAGCCGTTGCGCGTCATCAGCAGATACATGATAAACGCTGTGGTGGTGATGATGACGAAGATGTAGAGCCTGAACTCTGAACTCTTGAACAGGTTGGCGACCTTGAATTTGAATATGGCCATGTAGAGCATGGCGAAGTTGATGCCCGCCAGGAACTGATAGAGTATAGAGACATACTCGATGCTGGCAGAGTGGAAGAAGGCCGTGGAGTCGTCGTGAGTGGCAAAACCGCCAGTGGCCGTTGTCGTCATTGCGTAGTTGATACTGTCGAACCAGTCCATGCCGCAAACGTAGTATGAAAGGACGCAGGCTATCGTCAGACCGAGATAGATGGTCCATATCCATTTGGCCATGGTTGACAGTCGCGGATGCATCTTTGCTCGCATGGGACCAGTGGCTTCGGCCGAGAACACCTTCATGCTGCCGCTGCCCACCATAGAGGGCAAGATGGCTATGGTGAAGAATACGATTCCCAGACCACCTATCCACTGCGTCTGAGTGCGCCAATACAGTATGCCGTGAGGCATGCGCTCAACACTTTCCAGGATGGTGGCTCCTGTAGTGGTGAAGCCCGACATGGTCTCGAAGAAGGCATCGGTGACGTTTGGGATATAGCCGCCGATGAGGAAGGGCAGCATTCCGAAAAAGGTGAAGATAGTCCATGTTGTAGTTACCAGGAAGTAACTGTCGCGGCGGCTCAGATTGTTGCCGGCATTGCGGCCGAGATACTTGAGAACGAAGCCGGCACTGATGGAGAGGATAGTGGAGATGAGGAAGGACATGAGGTCGTCTTCACCATAATATAATGATATGGCGGCGCAACATGCCAGCAACCCTCCCAACATGAAGAGCAGCGAACCGATAATCTTATAGACGAGCTGGAAGTTTACCATAGCGCGTTGCTCTTGAAATACTTTTCTACCTTTTTCAGGTTGTGCTCGTGGCAGAACACCAAGACGGCGTCGCCAGCCTCAATCTGAGTATTACCGTTGACAAGAATGCCCTGCTCGTTGCGAACCAGTCCGCCAATGGTGACGCCGAAAGGCAGGCCAAGGTCCTTGACGGGCTTCTTGGTGACCTTCGACCCCTTGGCAGCGGTAAATTCGGCCACGTCGCTATCGACGAGCATCAGCGAGCGGACATTGTTGACGTCGGCATCGAGCATCATCTGATATATGTGGCTGGCGGCCAGTGTCTTCTTATTGATGATGGTGCCTATGTCAAGGCTCTCGGCCATCTCGACATAGTCGAGGTTCTCGACCATGGCCACAGTCTTGCGTACACCAAGTCGCTTGGCAGTGAGGCAGGCCAGGATGTTAGTCTCGGCATTGCCGGTGAGTGCCACGAAGGCTTGGGTGTTCTGTATGCCTTCCTCTTGCAGCAGACCGATGTCGCGGCCGTCGCCGTGGATTACCATGACATCGATGTCGGCCAGTTTCTCGTTGAGCTTCTCGCAGCGCTGTGCGTCTTGCTCCACTATCTTGAGGTTCATGTAGTCGGGTGCTGTCTTGGCAACGCGTACTGCCGTTCGTCCGCCACCCATGATGATGACGTTCTTGACGTCGGTATAATGTTCCTTGCCCACTATCTGGCGGATATAAGGGATATACTCGCAGGTGGTCATGAAGTAGGCTATATCGTTGATGTGCAACTCGTCGTTACCACCAGGTATCAGAGTCTCGTCAGCACGCTTGATGGCCACGATGTGGTATGGATCGTCAGGGCCGCAGAGGTTGCGTAGGGGCTGGTTGAGAATCTCGCAGCTCTCACGCAGTTTGATGCCGAGCAGAACGAGGGCACCGCCGTGTATGTCGAGTCGCTGCCGCACCCACGACATCTTCAGGCCGTTGGTAATGTCGATAGCTGCCAGTACTTCTGGGAAGATGAGCGAGTTGATGCCCATCTTGTCGAAGAAGGAGCGCATTGGGGCGTCCAGATATTCGAAGTTGTCGATGCGTGCCACAGTCTTTTTGGCTCCTAAGGCGTGGGCTATCATACAGGCATTCATGTTGCGGCTTTCGTCGGGTGTGACACCAACGAAGAGGTCGGCATGCTCCACACCGGCTTCCTTCAGGGTCTTGATGCTGGTAGTGCGACCCTGCAGCGTCATGATGTCGTACTTGCTGTCGAGGTCGTCCAATCGGTTGGGGTCCTCGTCGATGAGCACGCAGTCCTGATGGTCGCGTGACAGCAGTTTTGACAGGTGAGTACCTACGGCACCTGCGCCGGCAATGATAATCTTCATGTGTTATGTGTGTTGGTGTCTTATCGTTGATATAGCCTCGATGATGCTTACCTTGTCGATGCCGGCAATGGCCTGCAGTTCGCTGACCTTGCCGTGCTCTACGAATTTGTCGGGCAGACCGAGACGGCGGATGACGGGCGAATAGCCGTTGTCGCTCATCCACTCTAAGATGGCAGAGCCCATACCACCGTTGCGTACGCCGTCTTCTACTGTTACGATGTATTTGAACTTACGGCCTATTTCGTGCAGCATCTCCTCGTCGAGAGGCTTCAGGAAGCGCAGATCGTAGTGGGCGATGGATGCAGTCCCCCCTCCGGCTTTCAGCTCATTGATAGCCTCTTCAGCGGTGATGCCTATCGGGCCGATGGTGATGACAGCGATGTCGTCGCCCTCGCGCAGACAGCGGCCTTTGCCAACGGGAATCTCCTCTAACGGACAGCGCCAGTCAACTTGCGACCCGCAACCTCTGGGGTAGCGGATGACGAATGGTCCGCGGTTGGGCTGCTGGGCAGTAAACATCAGGCGGCGCAGCTCGTGCTCGTTCAAGGGTGAGGCGATAGTAAGATTAGGTATCGGGCGCAGCGCAGCCAGGTCGAAGGCTCCATGATGCGTCGGACCGTCTTCTCCCACAAGTCCGGCCCTGTCGAGACAGAGCACAACATTGAGTTTGAGAATGGCAACATCGTGAATGATATTGTCGAAGGCACGCTGCGAGAAAGCACTGTATATGTTGCAGAACGGCTGAAGGCCCTCTTTGGCCATGCCGCCAGAGAATGTTACGGCGTGACCTTCGGCAATGCCGACGTCGAAGGTGCGCTCGGGCATCTCCTTCATCATTATATTCATAGAGCAACCAGTGGGCATGGCAGGTGTCACTCCTACTATCTTCGGGTTCTGGCGGGCCAGTTCCAACAGTGTCTCGCCAAATACGTCCTGGAAACGTGGCGGGGTGTTTGTCGTGTCCTTCACCAGTCGCTTACCAGTCTCTGCATCAAACTTGCCAGGGGCGTGCCATACAGTCACGTCTTTTTCGGCAGGGGCATAGCCGTGGCCTTTCTGGGTATGCAGGTGCAGCAACTTGGGGCCTTTCATGTTTTTTAGCTGGCGCAGGATGCGCACCAGTTCCTTGACATCGTGGCCGTTGAAGGGACCGAAATAGCGGATGTCCATGCCCTCGAATACATTCTGCTGATGAGAAATAGCCGACTTGAAGGCATTTGTGAGGCGGATTAGTCCGCGCCGGCGGTCGTCTTCCAGCAGTCCCACTTTGTGCAGCCAGCGTGTAACCTTGAAGCGCATGGCATTGTAGGTCTCATTGGTGTTGAGCGACAGAAGGTATTCCTGCATGCCACCGACAGCACGGTCGATAGACATGTTATTGTCGTTGAGGATGATGAGGATGTCATTGTCTGATGATGACACGTTGTTTAGTCCCTCATAAGCCAATCCGCCTGACATGGCACCGTCGCCGATGACAGCCACCACATGGCGGTTGTCATCGGCTGACTTTGCTGCTACGGCCATACCTAAGGCAGCAGAAATACTGTTGGAGGCATGTCCGCACATAAAGGTGTCGTATTCACTCTCCTCTGGTGAGGGGAACGGACGCAAGCCACCCAATTTGCGGTTGGTGCAGAACAGGTCTTTTCTGCCTGTAAGAATCTTATGGCCGTAAGCCTGATGGCCTACGTCCCAAACAATGCGGTCGTTCGGTGTGTTGTAAACGTAGTGCAGGGCCACGGTAATCTCTGTGGCACCAAGGCTGGAGGCCAGATGGCCGGGATTGACCGACAGTTCCTTGACTATGTCGTCGCGCAACTCTTGACAAAGTTGTGGCAGTTGGTCAACTGACAACTTTCTGAGATCCTCAGGGTATTTGATATCTTGTAATAGTTCCACTTTATAATGCTTAATGTATAATGCTTAATGCTTAATACATAATACATAATTACATATATGATGGTGCAAAGATACATTAATTTACCCGATTGGCAAAATAAAATACCAAAATCCTTGCAAATTACATAAATTCTTCATATTTTTGCAAAGCAATAACATAAAACTGATGAAGTATATTACGCTTCCCGACGATAAGACAAGAAGGCTTTCGTTCTACCTGGCTATGGAAGAATACGTGGCCAGATGTATTTGTGATACAGACTGCTTTTTTATGTGGCAGGTTGAGCCCAGTGTTATCTTTGGCCGCAATCAGTCATTATCCAGTGAGGTCAATATGGAGTATTGCCGTAGGAAGGGCATTAATGTCTATCGCCGTAAGAGCGGTGGCGGTTGTGTGTATGCCGACAAGTGGAACATCATGCTCTCGTATGTCACTTCCGACGATCAGGTGGGAGTGGTGTTCGACAGGTTTATGGGCATGATAATGCTTGTGCTCAGAAAACTGGGGATAGAGGCTGTGTCCTCGGCCCGTAACGATGTGCTGATAAACGGCAAGAAGGTGAGCGGAACGGCTTTCTATCATCTGCCGCATGGCAGTATCGTGCATAGTACGCTGCTCTACGACACCGATATGGAGAATATGACTAATGCCATTACGCCAGGAACCGATAAACTGCAGGCTAAAGGTATCCAGAGTGTGCGGCAGCGCATCACAATGCTGAAAGACTACACAACACTGAACATAGAAGAGCTGAAAACCTTTATCAGAGATACGCTATGTAGTGACGTGCAGCAGTTGTCGGAGAGCGACGTGGCTGCAATAGAACAGATAGAACAGACATACCTGAAAGAAGAGTTTATTCACTTACTATAAAATAATACCTGACTAAATATGGAAAACAAGAGAACCTGCCTCTATGACAAGCACAAGGCACTCGGAGCGCTGATCTCGCCCTTCGGCGGTTTTGACATGCCTATTCAGTATTCAAGTATCGTTGACGAGCATCAGGCTGTCAGAAAAGCCTGTGGCGTGTTCGATGTCAGTCACATGGGAGAAGTGCTTGTGACGGGAAAGGATGCCGAACGCTATGTAAACCATATCTTTACTAACAATATCAGCACTGTGACTGCTGGAAAGATACTCTACGGAATGATGTGCTATGAGGATGGTGGAGTGGTGGACGACCTGCTGGTATATAGGATGGCCGACGACCGCTACTTCCTCGTTATCAATGCTTCAAATATCGATAAGGACTGGGAGTGGATACAACAGCAGGCTGCTGGATATGATGTCGCTCTCGAAAACCAGAGTGAGCAGTATGGTGAACTGGCTGTGCAGGGGCCACAGGCTGAAGCCGTGATGGAAGAAGTGCTGGGTATCCCGTGCAAGGAACTGGCTTTCTATACCTTCAAGGAAATAAAGCTCCCTCTCTCTCTGGAGAGGGCGGGGGGAGAGGCTCTCGTGTCACGTACCGGCTACACCGGTGAGGACGGCTTTGAAATATATGCTTCTGCAGATTATATTAACGAATGCTGGGACAGACTGTTGGCTTCTGGCCGTTGCAAACCATGTGGTTTAGGTTGCCGCGACACCCTGCGCTTTGAGGTGGGACTGCCGTTGTATGGCGACGAACTGTCGGCAGAGATAACACCAATTATGGCCGGACTGGGTATTTTTGTCAAACTCGACAAGGATGAGTTTATCGGCAAGGAGGCTCTGGCACGTCAGAAAGCCGAGGGCGCTAAAAAGAAGCTGGTAGGAATTGAGTTGAACGACAAGGCTATTCCTCGTCACGGATATACCGTGCTGAAAGATGGTCAACCGATAGGCGAGGTGACCACGGGCTATCACACCATTTCGACAGACAAGAGCGTATGTATGGCTCTTGTTGATGCACAGTATGCTGCCCTCGGCACAGAGGTGGAGATACAAATCCGCAAAAAGGTGTTCCCTGGTGTGGTCTGCAAGAAGAGATTCTATGAGAAACGATATAAACGATAACGTCAACGAAAACGAAAGACGAAAAACGAAAACCAATATATAATAATATAAAACTTAAAACATAAGAACTATGGCAAAAGTGATGGAAGGACTCTATTACAGTGAGTCGCATGAGTATGTGAGAGTGGAAGGCGATTTCGGCTTCATTGGTATTACCGACTATGCCCAGAGTGCGTTAGGTAATGTGGTCTATGTTGACGTACCCGATGTTGACGACGAAGTGTCGGCAGGTGAGGAGTTTGGCGCTGTGGAGAGTGTAAAGGCCGCCAGCGATCTGATTTCTCCTGTTACAGGTGTCGTCGTCGAAGTGAATGAGGCATTGGAAGACCAGCCCGAGCTTATCAACGTTGATGCCTACGATAACTGGATTATCAAGGTTTCACTCTCCGACAAGTCGGAACTGGATAATCTGATGGATGCCAAGACTTATGCTGCTTTCTGCGATAAGTAATACAAGAAAAAAACAAAAGATATAGATGTATAAGTATTTTCCCCATACCGAGGAAGACCTGAAGGCTATGCTGGAGAAAGTGGGAGTAAGGTCGTTGGATGATCTTTATGCCCAGATTCCCGAGTCGATACGCTATAAGGACGATTATCGGATTCCATCGGAGATGAGTGAACTCGAGGTGCGACAGTTGTTTGACAGCCTTGGGTCGCAAAACCATCAACTGACGTGTTTTGCCGGTTACGGAGTGTATGATCACTATACTCCGTCAGTCATTCCTAATCTCCTCTCGCGCTCAGAGTTCCTGACCAGTTACACTCCGTATCAGGCAGAAATATCGCAAGGAACGCTTCATTATATTTTTGAATATCAGTCGATGATGGCCGAACTGACAGGCATGGATATCTCGAATGCCTCGATGTACGACGGTTCAACGGCTACTGCTGAGGCTATGATGATGGCCGTGGCTGCTGGTAAGAAGGCTAATAGAGTGCTGGTGTCTGAAACATTGAATGCTGACGTGAGGAAAGTGCTCGATACCTATGCCTTGCATCAGGGCATTGAACTAGTAACCATCGCCATGGAAGACGGGGTGACTTCAAGGCATAATCTTGAAGCACTTCTGGCCGAGGGCGGCGTGGCAGGTGTCATCGTTCAGCAGCCTAATGCCTATGGTATCATAGAGGACTTTACGGGATTTGCCGACGCATGCCATGAGAATAAGGCTCTTTTGGTTATCAACAGCATAGCTGCCGACCTCGCCCTGTTGAAGACTCCGGGAGAGTGGGGGGCTGACATTGCTGTAGGCGATGGTCAGAGCCTCGGCATTCCTATGCAGTTCGGTGGTCCGTACGTAGGATATATGTGTTGCACTGAGAAACTTATCCGCAAGATGCCGGGACGCATAGTAGGCATGACAAAGGATAACCGCGGACAGCGTGCTTTCGTACTGACATTACAGGCTCGTGAACAGCATATCCGTAGGCAGAAAGCCACATCGAACATCTGCAGCAACCAGTCGCTGATGGCTCTGTGGGTTACCGTCTATATGTCTCTCATGGGTAAGCAAGGACTGAAGGAGGCTGCCCAACTGGGATATGCCGGAGCCCACTATATGTGCGATGAACTGCTTAAGAGCGGACGCTTCTCTCTGGCCTATGACAAGCCGTTCTTCAATGAGTTCTTAGTGAAGTATGACGGCGATGTAGATATGCTATACCAGCGTATGCTCGATGCTGGCTTCCTTGGCGGAGTACGAGTAAAGGATGGATTGCTCTTTGCCGTTACAGAGAAGCGTACTAAAGAAGAGATAGACAACTTTGTAAAGATAGCTGCCCTATGAATAACAAACTGTATGGAAATCTGATATTTGAGCTTTCTCGCGAAGGACGAAAAGGCTACAGTCTCCCGAAGAATCATTATGGCAACTATGTAATTCCTCAAGAACTGTGCCGTCAGGAAGATGCCGCTCTGCCAGAGTGTGACGAACCTACGGTGGTGCGCCATTACACGAATCTCTCAAACAACAATTTCGGTGTTGACAATGGCTTCTATCCATTGGGCTCGTGTACCATGAAATATAATCCGAAAATCAACGAGGAGATGGCAGCAGAGCCACAGTTCCAGAATCTGCATCCCAAACAGCCTGTCCAGACTACGCAGGGTGCCTTGGCAATGGTGACATTGCTGGAGCGGGCACTTTGTGAACTGACAGGGCTGGCTCATTTTACCTTTAAGCCTTATGCTGGAGCCCATGGTGAACTGACGGGGCTGATGACCATTGATAACTATCACCGTTCGCGTGGTGACCTGCAGCGCAAAAAGGTTATTGTGCCCGACTCGGCCCACGGCACCAATCCCGCCTCGGCTGCCGTTTGCGGATTGGAAATCGTTGAGGTGAAGTCTGATGCCAGAGGCTTGGTTGATTTTGAAGATTTAGAGAGGCTGGTAGAACAGGAAGGTCCCAACATCGCCGCTATGATGATGACGAATCCCAATACCCTGGGACTCTTCGAGGAGCGTATTCCTGAGATAGCACGGCTCATTCATGACTGTGGTGCGCTGATGTACTACGATGGCGCTAACCTGAATCCAATGTTGGGGGCTTGTCGCCCTGGAGATATGGGATTCGACGTTATGCACATCAATCTGCACAAGACATTCTCAACACCTCACGGCGGTGGCGGTCCTGGTGCCGGTCCTGTAGGTGTTCGTGAGGGACTGCAGGAGTTCTTCCCTTTCGTGTCGCCCTATCATGGCAACTTTGCTGTGATGATGAGGGCCTATGCCTATATACTCTCATTAGGACGTGAACACGTAAAGGAGGTTGGACCTTTAGCTACTCTGAACGCTAATTACATTAAGGAATCGCTGAAGGATGTCTATGAACTGCCTATCGACGGACTGTGCTGCCATGAGTTTGTCTTCGACGGTCTGAAGGATAAATCTACTGGTGTCACTACTATGGATGTGGCCAAGCGCTTGCTTGACTATGGATACCATGCTCCTACCATCTATTTCCCGTTGCTCTTCCATGAGAGTCTGATGGTAGAACCTACTGAGAACGAGTCGAAGGAGACGCTCGACGGATTCATCGAGGTGATGCGCAAAATAGCCGGTGAGGCCAAGACGGAACCGGATACGGTGAAGTCGGCTCCACACCTGACACCTATAGGACGTGTGGATGACGTGCTGGCTGCCAAGCATCCTGTTGTGACGTTCCGTCAAATGAGTAATGAGGAATGAATAATGAGAAATGGAAATGACGAAATGAGAAATGATTTCGATCCGACATGCTGTGACCTTATCGTCATCGGCGCGGGGCCTGGTGGCTACCGCGCCGCTGAATATGCGGCCAAACAGGGCTTGCAAGTAGTAATAGTAGAACAGGACGAAGTAGGCGGCACCTGTCTGAACCGTGGGTGCATTCCCACAAAGACCTATGTGCACAGTGCCTCTTTCGCTGAGGCTGTAGAACGCCAACAGCAGGTGGTACAGCAGTTGAGGGGTGGGGTGGAGCAGTTGATGTCGGCTCCAGGTATTACCCTGCTTCGCGGACATGCCTCTTTCGTGGATTCTAACACCGTCAGTGTGCAGTCTGCCAATACCGGGTGCGACGATACTGTCACCGCTAAAAACATCATTATAGCCACTGGCAGCACTGCCAAGCTTCTGCCGTTGCCCGACATCACTGACCCAAGGGTGATGACAAGTACCGAACTGCTGCAACTGCAGACGTTGCCTAAGCGCCTTTGCATCATCGGTGCAGGAGTCATAGGCATGGAGTTTGCCAGCGTATTCCAGCGCTTCGGCTCGGAAGTGACTGTTATAGAGTATCTGAAGGAATGCCTGCCGATGCTTGATAGTGACGTGGCAAAACGCTTGCGTAAACTATTGGAGAAGCGTGGCATTCAGTTCCGCATGAAGACTGCTGTGCAGTCTCTGGCCGATATCGACGCTGATGTAATCTTAATGGCCACAGGACGCAAGGCGAATATTGAGGGCTTGAATATAGAAGCCATTGGCATCGATCCTACTACCGCAGTCAATGGCTTACCCGTTGACTCCAACTTCCAAATATCCCCCCATATCTATGCCATCGGTGATGTGAATGGCCGCCAAATGCTGGCTCATGCTGCAGAAATGCAGGCTGTGCATGCTGTAAATCATATTCTCGGCAGGACAGACGGCATACGTTTCGATATCATGCCTGCCGCCATCTTCACAGAGCCTGAAGCGGCCTGTGTCGGTCCCAGTGAGGATAAGTTGAAGGAGCAAGGCATCGAGTATAAGTGCCGGAAATCCTTCTGGCGTGCCAACGGAAAAGCCCTCGCCATGAACGAGGGCGAGGGCTTGTTGAAACTGCTGTCTGACAGCGACGACCGTATTATCGGTTGTCATGCTTACGGTGCTCATGCTGCCGACATCATCCAAGAGGTCTCAGTGCTGATGTGCCGTGATACTACTGTCAGCCAGTTGAGTGATATGATACATATTCATCCTACACTTTCTGAAGTTCTGCTGGCAGCTACGCATTAGTTGCCGGCAGAACTACTCCGTCAGTTCTATTTCTGAGAATTGTGCTCATTCATGTAGTCACGTGGTGACATCCCGTAGAACTTCTTGAATATTGTTGAGAATGATGCTGCGTTGTTGAAACCGCAGGCATACATTACCTCGGTAATATTCATGTTGTTGGATGACAGCAGGTTGGCTGCCTGTTTCAATCTTATGTTGCGGATGAAGTCGTGAGGCGTCTGTCCGGTCAGTTCCTTCATCTTGCGATGCAGGTGGACTCGGCTGATGCCTACCTCGTCGGCAATCTTATCGACACTTAAGTCAGAGTTGTTCAGGTTCTTGTTGATGACCTTCATTACGCGCTCCAACAGCTTGTCGTCGGGCGATTTCATCTTTACGTCATCTACCTGTTCCTCCAACTGGTCGTTGCGTCCGTATTTCAGGCGGAGCATCTGGTGGGAATGTATGAGGTTGACGATAGTACGGCGCAGAATATCCATATTGAAAGGCTTCACGATGTAGGCGTCAGCACCCATCTCCAATCCCTCAAGCTGATCCTCGTCGCGGCTCTTGGCTGTTAGCATTATGACAGGAATATGACTGGTGGCAGGGTTTGACTTGATCTTCGAACACATCGTGTTGCCATCCATTTCCGGCATCATAATGTCGCTTATAACGAGGTCGGGTACCTGCTTTAATATCTCAACGAGACCTGTACGGCCGTTCTCCTCGCTGACGACATCGTAGTCGGCAGACAATTCGCTTGTCAGATACTCACGAATCTCGGCATCGTCCTCAACGATGACAATGCGCTGGCGGCCACCTGCTGAAAGCTGGTCGTTGACAGCCTCAATCTCCTCTTCTGGCTTGTCGTCGATGAGGTTTTCCACAGGTTTGGTTTCCTGATGCTCTACAACCATCTCTTCTTGCTTCAGGTGGCTGTTGCCCAAAGGTATTGTCACGATAAACTCGCTGCCAGGGCCGTTTTCATTATTGCGGGCCGTTATTGTGCCGTGGTGCAACTCTACCAAAGAGCGTGTAAGGTCGAGTCCGATACCCGTACCCACATTGAGGTCGTTGACTGACGAGGGAGACTGGTAGAACCTCTCAAATATTCTATCAAGTTTGTCTTTAGGTATTCCCTCGCCTGAATCACTGACGGCTATGCTGACGTTGCTGTCGTTGTGGGTGATGCGCAGATTGATGTTGCCACCTGTAGGAGTGAACTTAAAGGCATTCGACAGGATGTTGACCACTACCTTGTCGAAGTTGTTACGGTCGATCCATACAGGTAGTTCGTTGGTGTCGTGCTCATAGGTGAACTTGATGTTCTTGGATTTTGCCTGTGTCGAGAACATACCGAAGATGTCGCCCACGAAGGATATTAGTTCTGTCTCGTACATACGCATCTGCATCTGTCCCTTATCAATCTTTCTCAGGTCCATCATCTGGTTGATAAGTCCCAATATGCGCTCTGCGTTGCGTCGGATGGTTTCGTAAACACTGCGATGGTGCGGATCGCTGTCTTGCTTGATAAGAGTCTGCAGCGGCGACACAATAAGTGTCATAGGCGTTCGTATCTCATGCGAGATGTTCATAAAGAACTTAAGTTTGGCATCTGCCATCTCCTCAGCATGGATATGTTCCTGCAGTCGCAGTCTGTCCTGCTCCTTGCGGCGGCGCAGTTTGAGGTAGTACCAGACGGCAGCAGCAATGGCCAATATATAAATAATGTATGCCAGGGGCGTACGGTACCACGGAGCATGTATTACTACCGTAAAGCAGCGCTCTGGTGTAGATATGTCGTTGCGGTCGGCTACTACACAGAAATGATATGTACCAGGCTGCAGATGACTGAATGTGATTTCGTTGACGCCAGGCTGCAGGCGAACCCACTCCTCGTCGTTGATGCGGTAGCGATAAACAATATGTTCGGGATTGTCGTAAGTGAGTGTCGATAGGCGCAGTGCGAAAGAGTTGTCGCCAGGGCTCAGCGTGAATTTCTCGCTGGCGATAACAGTTGTGTCAGTAACTTGCCAGAAACCAGACATGGTGGCTGGTGTGACGGGGTTACCGTTAACGGAGAATCCGATAAGTTTTACTTCTGCCTTCCATTCGTTCTGCTGGATGTTGTCAGGATTAAACCAAGTGATGCCACCCAAGCCGCCAAACAGCATGTGTCCGCTGGTTGTCGTCCATGAGGCTCCGTCGCTGAATTCATTGGCCTGCAAGCCGTTGTCAACAAAGAAACTGCTTACTTGCTTTGTCTTCGGATTTACCATGCACAGACCATGGTCTGTGGCAATCCACAGCCGGTCCTTCTTGTCTTGTTCTATGCTGGCTATGCCATTGTCTGGCAGTCCGTCGTCTATGCTGTGCCGTTCCATCTGATGAGTCTTCAGATTGTAGCAGAAGAGACCGTCGTTTGTTCCAATGCGCAGCTTGCCATGATATTCACGGGCTATACGTATCGGTGTTCCGTAGTTGGGGCAGTTGATGCCGTTGAATGTTTTCAGCCAGCTTTCCGATTGGATGTCTAAAGCACATACACCCATCGTTGTGGCTACATATAGACGGCGCCCGTCGGGAGATACCGACAACTGTGATATATAGTTGTTGACGATGCTGTTGATTTTATTGTTTGATGCAGCATCGGTGGCCATCGTATAGGCCTTGATGTCATTAGTCTTCAAGTCTAAGCGGAGCAGTCCTTCACCCATTGTTGCTATCCACAAGTGTCCGTGAGCGTCGGTCACTATGTCGAACACGCTGATGCTTGAACCCTGAGGCAAATGATAAGGATGATATGTCAGTGAACTTTGGTCAATCCATCCTATACCTTCCCTGTAACTGCCTGTCCATATCCTGCCTTGACTGTCTTCGCAGAGTCCCAGAATGGTTGCGGGGAAATTATCCTTGAAATGTTTTATCCGTTGCCCCTCTGTTGACAGACAATAGAGGCCATCCTTGTCAGTACCTACCCATATGTAGTCTTTCGAACTCCTAAGGATACTTGTTACACAGGCTGTTCCGATGATATTGCGGTCGCCCAACTTGCTGCCCATATACGAGAATCCTGTCTCGTTGGCCGGTTGCATATAGACTCCTTTCTGAAGCAATCCCAGCCAGAGGTTGCCGTTCAGGTCTTCAACGATGCTATAGACTTTACTGGTGGCCAGGTTGACTTCGCGGCTAAAGTAAGGGTTATCTACTATCTTCCCCGTCTTTGGGTCGTAGATGACCAGTCCGATGCCATCGCAGCCTAAAAGAATCTTTCCGCTGCGGTTGACATAAAGTACAGAGATGTGCTTTGTTCCTGTTCCTTCTATATGAACAGGGGTGTCGCCAACTAATTTGAACATACCGGCATTCGACGTGGCAATGAATATCTGTCCGCTGGCATCTTCACAAACGTCGGTTATGGTATTCGCCTTATCGGCATCCTGGAAGTATCGTTTTACGTGTTTGCCGTCGTAGAACCACAGTCCTTGGTTGTCGGTAGCTATCCAGAGGTTCTGGCGACTGTCCTCAATCATGTTGTGAACGGTCCTCATGCCCTCAAGTGCGCCTCCTACTTCGTAAGCGTTCTCACGGCCTTTCATTTTTAAAAGTCCGTGGCCTGAGGTGCCTGCCAGTATGTCGCCGTTCTGCCGTTGCAGCAGACAAGTGATATAGCACGGAACAACAGTGCCCGACAGCTCGTGCGTCTTTACATCGTGGAATCTTTCACCGTCGTAGGTCTGTAATGCTCCATACATTCCTACGTAGAAAAGGCCGCACCTGTCTTGAAGCATGCAGTTGACATAGTTGGAGGCCATGCCCAGATCCTTGCCCTTTTCTTTCTTGATGACTTGATACTGGTAGCCGTCGAAACGGTTTAGGCCGTTACGGGTAGCCGCCCAGATAAAACCGTCACGATCGACGTAAACCTGAGTAGTGAAGCTGCTTGACATTTGGTGGTCGGCATCGTAGTGTTTGCCCATCTGGGCACTTGCGTTTAGATATACCAAAGTTAGTAGCGTAATACAAGTTAGAACTTTACTTTTCATAACTTTACATTCGTCATTACAATAGTTGGTTTTAGTACGAATGCAAAGATATGTAATTTATTTGTATGTACCAAGGGTTTTTGTGAAATGTAGCATGGAAATGTTACATTTCGCAAAGTTTTTGTTATTAAAGCATGTTACACAGGCTAAAGTTATAGTCTTGTGTATTCGAAGTAGTCAATGTCTGTCCAGCCTCCTGTGCGCTTGGTGGAATAGCAGAATATGCCAAACTTGCTGCCCATGAAGAAGCGTTGCCAGTCGAATCGCATCCTGAAATCGTTGCCCATTCTCTGCCATGTCTCGCCATCGGTGCTGTAGTAGAATGTGGCGGTATCTTTGCCGTCTCTGAAGTCTGCATCAATGCGAAGCCAGAGGGCTTTGAGTTTTGAGTTCTGCTTTTTGATATCTATGGATTCTACTACTTTCTCGTCCACCCGCTCTACGGCCTTCTCGCGCTGTGTCAGTTTTACTGACAGCGTGGTCATTTCCAGCATCAGCTTTCTGCCTTGCTTCTTTATCATGAGGGCGCCAGTCTCATCGTTGAATGCCGCAAAACCGGCACGATCACCGTCTTTCAGTTTGGTGATGTCCATCTTTACTATGCCACGGCACTGAGGACCCTCCATGCGCTGCGTCAGTGTGTTGGGTGCCAGATATAGGTTGTCAACTACGCGGCTGGTCTTAAGTCGGAGCCACCCCTGACGCTCTGTCAGACTCCATGCCTCATCAACGGGGTTGTGGTTCCACTGCCATTGCAGTCCTAACTTGTCTGTTGAGAAACTGTCGCTGCATACTATATGGCGTTCTGGTTCTCCACTCTTAAGTGGTCGTATGCGCAACGGTATTTGTCCGTCTTCATCGCCTAGCATGGGCCAGCCGTCGATCCAACGGCACGGCATCAGAGTGAGCAAGCGACCAACACCGCCACGGTCTTGGAAAATAATGCCGTACCAGTCGCCGTCCTGGGTGTCAACGATGGTGCCTTGTCCCACATATCCCCTGCCGGCGAAATCTGCCTCAAGAATGACATTCTTCTCGTATGGACCGTGGATGTCGTCGGCGCGATAGCATACTTCGCGGCGGTGACGACCGGGTGCATAGACATGTGAAATCATGAGGAGGTAGTATTTCCCGTTGTGCTTTATCATTCGTGAACCTTCCAATATTCCTGTCTCGTCGGCTTCACGCTTGAAAAGCATCTGGTGAGAGCCTTCAATGACGTCAGAAAGGTCGCTCTTCAACTCCATCATCTCGCCTGTACCATATATTACATACACGCGATCGTCGTCGTCGAAGAACAGAGAGCAGTCGTGGAAGTGGCGCATTCTCGAAAGTAATTTCCATTCTCCTTCGGCTTTTTCTGCTGTAAAGATATAGGTGTCGCCCATAGCTCCAGCCTCGTTGGGAGCCATGAGTGCATAGAAACGCCCGTTGTGGTATTTCAGTGATGTTGCCCATTGTCCGCGACCGTATGCCGTGCCTTCTCTAAGGTCGTACTTGGGAGAATCTGTCAGACGGTCGAAGATGTAACTTACGGTTTCCCAGTTTTTCAAGTCCTTCGACCTCATCACTGGTGCACCAGGCATAAGGTGCATAGTGGTTGATACCATATAGAATGTATCACCCACGCGTATTACGTCAGGGTCGGGAACATCCGCCCAGAGCATAGGGTTCTCAATGAATTCGGTTTTGCTGTTGTTTGTGTTAAAAGCACCGCCAGCGCTGCCGGAACGCTTTCCGGCAGCAACTACGGTTACAAAACAAACTACTAATGATATAATTACTAAAACAAATCTTTTCTTTGACATCAGGTTTTGGTTTTAGTTCCGGGTGCAAAGGTACGAAGTTTTTTTGAAACTAACATTATCTTGCGTTTCACAAACTTCTTTATTTGTATCAAATGCAGAAAATATTCATTTTTTGAATAATAATGGAGCCATTTCGCGAAGACTTCGACGCCATGTAAGGAATTCATGGGCCGTACCTTCTGAGATGTAACCCACTGCATTGAAACCTGCAGCCTTAAGAGCGTCAACAGATTTGCCAATGGCTTCGGGACGCTCCTTCGAACCACAGCTCTCGAAAATCAGGCGTACCTGCTTCGGGTCCTTGATATCCTCTGGAGCATATTGTCCACCGCTAAGCAGACCATAGTATCCGAAGGCTTCTGGACGGCGCAGTGTGATGAGCTTGGTTTCCACACCTCCCATCGACAGACCTGCCATGGCGCGGTTCCACTTGTCGGCCTTGGTGAGGAAGTTCTTGTCGATAAAGGGAACAAGCTCGTCCACCAGCAGTGTCTCGAACTCCTTGGCAGTGAACTGTCCGATGGTGCCAAACTTGACGTTGTTGGTCAGACCGTAAGCCATGACGATGATGAAGGGCTTGATCTTGCCCTCGGCAATCATGTTGTCCATGATGAGGCCGGCATGACCCTGTTTCGACCAGCTGGTCTCGTTCTCACCCCAGCCGTGCTGCAGGTAGAGTACGGGGAAGCGCTCCTGCTTGCCCTTCACGAGCTTACCGTACGTCGGCGGCAGATAGACCATAGCCGTCTGCATCTCACCAGTGCTGGGCGACGGGTAGAGCACCTCGCTGACGGTGCCGTGAGGAATGTCCTGACGGCAGGCATAGAAGTCCTGGTCGGGAGCGGGAATCTCAATACCGCTCTCCCAACGGCATGAACCGAAGAAGTTATGCGTGCCGGGGTCGTTGAAGACACCACCGTCAATGGTTAGGTGATAGTAGTGGAAACCGGGATCCATCGGACCCTCAGTGGTGCCAACCCACACACCGTCCTTGTCCTTGCGCAGCACCGTGCCGCCACGGCCACCCAGTCCGAGACTGACAATGACCGACTTGGCATCTGGAGCCTCTATACGGAAGCGGGCATAGCCCTCGCTGTTCACTTGCGGATATTTCTGTCCGGGCTGGTTCATCACGTTAGGAACGAAGTCTTCCTTAGGCTGAGCATTGTCGAGTGAAGTATTGAAGTCCCTGATGGCATAATAAGCCTGCTTGCGCTTGTAGTTCTCGTCGAACGGCAGCGGGTGGTTGTTGACGCCTAACCACGAGTCGCGGTCGCCAAGGTTCCAGAAGGTCACGCAGTCGATGACGTCCTTGTGCTTGCGGAAAATCTTGAAGATACGGTTGTACTGGTCAGTCAAAAGGGTGTTCATATAGGGAGCCACGGGCTTGGCTTCACCGCGTGAGAAGCGCAGCTGACCGCCCATCTCGGTGTTCATGCGGATGTCGAGCTCTGTCACATGGATGTGCTTCACAATTTGCGAATACTTCGTAATAGCGGCATCAATGTCCTCCTCTGACGGACCGTAGACGTTGTAGTGACCCTGCATGCCGATGCCGTGGATAGGCACACCGGCATCCTGCATCTTCTTCACCATGTTGTATATGCGGTCGCGCTTGCCGGGGTCGCACTCGTTGTAGTCGTTGTAGAACAACAGGGCATTGGGGTCTGCCTCGTGTGCAAACTCAAAAGCCTTGGCAATGAACTCGTCGCCGCAGAGCTTGTAGTGGCGGCTCTCACGATAGGGATTGCCGGGCACCATCTTGCCGTCGACGAACTGCGGGCGGGCATTGTCGCTGATGGCTTCGTTCACCACGTCCCAGGCATAGACCACATCCTTATAGCGGTTGACGACGGTGTGGATGTGCTCACGCAGACGCTGGTAGAAGACTTCCTTCTTCACCTCACGGCCCTTCTTGTCGGTAAACATCCAGTCGGCAAACTGCGAGTGCCAGCACAGGCAGTGTCCGCGCAGCTTGATGCCGTTCTGACGTGCAAAGTTGGCAATGCTGTCCGCTGCCCCCCAGTTCCATACGCCCTCCTTCGGGTGTACCATGCCGGGCTTCATGTCGTTCTCAGCGGTCATGCTGCTGAACTCCTTTTTTACCAGTGCCGACTGGGCTGCATCGGCAACATTCCGCTTGTTCACGGCAACGCCAATGTAGAAGTAGTCCTTGTAGGCATCCTTCAGAGAACCGTTGGAGTCATCATGCATGCCCCACTGGGGCTGAGCACATACGGTAGTGCTGCCAAGGGCGAGCAACAGCAGTACGAAAATTGTTTTGATGGTTTTTTTCATCATGTTTTGAGTTTAATGTTTCTAGTTTAATCAGGTTTTGTGGTTGCAAAGGTACGTAAAAACCGTTAAACCGACATTTTCTCATGTTTCACGAATTTTCTCTATTGTAACTTCTTAATGCGTCATTAATTATCAATTATCGCGAAGCGCGAAATATTCAATTCTTTCCCAACAGAAACCTGTCGATAAACCCCTGCACCACGGGGCCACAGGCTTTTCGCCGATGCCGTAGTGCTGTATCAGTGTCCCTATTTCGTGACGCCTCCGTTCCCAGTCGCTGAAACTGCTGACACCCTGAAGGGCATTTGGCAACTCGTGTATTTCCGGCAACAGCCCGGCGTCAGGCAGTGCGGGCTTGGGATAGTGACAGCCCGTGTTCTCCTGCTCATACACAAGTGGTGGCAGGCTAGTGGCTTGCTCTTTCTGCGCCAATACCGTCATTGAGACAAAGGCTAATAGAATAATTGATAATAGTTTCTTCATCAGTTTTATGGTTTCAGCTGCAAAGATACGAATAAGTGAGCGAAATACCAAATAAATTTGAGCTTTACCTGATAATTAGCGGCAGTTAACATTATTTATAAGGAGCGTAATGCCCGTTAACCCAGAAAACTTGCCGGTATCGGCAAATTTTCGTATCTTTGCAGCAGAAAAAACCTCAAAAACTTGCCGATAGAAGAAGATGGAGTATTTATCAGTGATACAGTTTGCCGAGAAATTCGGTATTTCGGAGCGCACAGTACGCAACTATTGTGCGAGCGGAAAGATTGAAGGAGCCTTCCTGACAGGTAAGACGTGGAATATCCCTGCCGATGCCGTTCTTCCTCAACGAGGAGCAGGCAAAACTAAGTTGTCGCCCTTATTGGCCACACTGAGAGAGCAGAAAGCCTCTCGCCTGAAGGGTGGTATCTATCATCGCACACAGATTGACCTGACTTACAACTCTAATCACATGGAGGGCAGTCGCCTGACTCATGACCAGACACGCTATATCTTCGAAACAAATACCATCTGCATCACCGACGAAACAATCAATGTGGATGATATTGTTGAAGCTGTCAACCATTTCCGATGCATTGATTATATTATCGATCATGCGGAGGAAGCTGTAACAGAAAACCTCGTCAAACAACTCCATTTATTGCTGAAGACAGGGACGTCTGATAGTAGGAAGGATTGGTTTGCGGTGGGTGATTATAAGCGTTTGGCTAACGAAGTGGGAGGGCAGGATACTTGTCCCCCAAAAGAGGTTCACCGGCATATGAAGGCATTGATCAGTACTTATTATCGTAGCAAGCGAAAAACATTAGAAGACATCCTCGATTTCCATGTACGCTTCGAGCAGATTCATCCTTTTCAGGACGGTAACGGACGTGTAGGCCGCCTGCTGATGTTCAAGGAGTGTCTGGCAAACGGCATCGTCCCATTCATCATCACTGATGACCTTAAATTGTTTTACTATCGCGGCTTGCGTGAGTGGGGCCACATCAATGGTTTCCTGACAGATACCTGCCTCACCGCCCAAGACCAGTACAAGGCTATCCTCGACTACTTCCAAATAGCCTACAAATGATGGTATAGCGTAACATTACAAAGAAAACGAAGTTTTTCTTTACAAATCACCATTTTAAAGGATAAATGTTAAAAAGTGTGCCAACGTTTGGCACACAGTATGCCAGCCTTTGGCACAAACTGTGCCAAACGTTGGCACACTTTTTAATGCCGCAGCTCAAAAATTGTCTTTTTGGTAATTATTTATTACAGGAAATATAAAAAGGACAAGAAGATGATTCTGTCCCAAAAACGAAAGAGATTTATTTCTTCTTCATAGTGATGAGAATTCTGTCCTTTGGCATGCCGTCCTTGGCCTTCTCAACGTTTATGCTCTCAATGTCGTCAGGTTTTATACTATTCAGTTCTGCAACATCCACCACTTTGCCGTCAATGATAACCTCAACATCTTTGGCGTTGGGATGCGGGCCGATTATGATATGCTTCGGTGCTGCTTTTTCTCCTTGCTGTCCACCTTGTAATTTAAAGTTGATGGGGATGGTGTACTTGACGCGCACAGGTTTGCCATTTTGCATGCCGGGTGTCCAGTTGGGCATCGAATAGATGACACGCAGTGCCTCGGCATCCAACTCTGGCGATACTGACTTGAAAACCTTGGCATTGGTGATACTTCCGTCCTTCTCAACAACAAAGTTGGCGATGACACGGCCTTGGACACCGGCCTTGTGGGCTTCTTCGGGATAGCGGACATTCTCAGAGAGAAACTTCATCAAGGCTGCGGCACCGTTTGGGAACTGGGGCATTTGCTCAACGACGTCAAAAGCTTTTTCTTTTGTGTCGACAGCCATTGCATTAGGCATCTCGACAGGCTTTGGATTCTGGTCATCAGGGATAGCATTAGGTATCTCGACAGACTTTGGCTTCTGGTCATCAGGAGTCTGTTCTACAACGACAACCTCACCGGCGGTACCTGTTTTGATGGTGGCATCCTTCTTGCCCTTCTTGATAATCTTTTTCTGGGGCTGTTGATAGACGACGTCGGTGACGGTTTCGGCATTCAGGGCCAAGGCTATGCCTACGATAGGCAGCAGGGCGAGCAGCTTCAGAAGGTTGCTGCGGGGTGATTTCTTATGTAACATCATGGTTATACGGTTTTTGAGGGTACTGTGACTGATGCCGTTAGCAATGGAGTACCCGCCAATGCCTGTGGCTTTCGAGATTAAGAGATATTGATATTGACGCGCATTAATCCCTTGAGAGAGTACTGCACCGTCGGCCTC
>CAMHLV010000026.1 GCA_946186115.1 uncultured Prevotella sp.
AACGACATTGAGCTCACTACTCCTTATGCCATTGACAACCAGGCCTTCTACATCGGCTATGCCGTTACCAGTTCGAACGCTTATCCCATCATGTGCTGTGGCAATGAGGATGTCCCTAACGCATTCCTTATCTGTGCACCAGGAAAAATTGAATGGCAAGACCTGTATGGCAATGGCTTTGGCAAGTTGGCCTTCCAGATTCTGGCTGATGGTGTCAATATTTCAGACAATAATGCCACACCATCCGATTTCGGAATATCATACGTCCTGAAAGGTGAATCGATTAATGTTCCTGTAAAGATTACTAACAACGGTGGAAACGACATTACCTCTATATCATATACCATTACAACGGGTAACAACACTACAGAAGAGACAACAGCGTTAGTAGATAATCTGCAATTCAATGCATCAACAACGCTATACCTCCCCTTCGCTTCTGGCGACGAGGCCAAAAAGTACGATAAGACACTGATTATTACAAAGGTCAACGGTATGGCTAACCAGGCCACTCATAATTCAGCCCAGGGAGCTGTTATCACCATCACCGAGAAGCCCGTCGCCGTTCCCGTTGTCGAGGAGTTCACTGGTACCTGGTGTGGCTATTGTCCCTATGGATATGTTGGCATGGAGAATACCCACGAGACCTATGGCGACAAGGTGGTACTTATTGCCGCCCACAATGGCGACCCGATGGAAACCAGTGACTATAATCCGATTATGGCCCGGGTAGACGGCTTCCCCAGCTCGTTCATCAACCGTGTCATTGATGCCTATCCTTCTACCTCCACTCTGAACTATTACGTAACGCAAGCTCTTAATCGCGTCACCGTCGGCAGCATTCAGGCGAAAGCCATGTGGACCAGCGATGCCAAGACCGAGATCAGCATCGATACTGATACCAAGTTCGTATATAGTGACGACAACGGACAGTATGGCATTGCCTATGTCCTCATAGAAGACGGAATGAGCGGTACTGGTTCAAGCTGGGCCCAGTCCAACTACCTGAGCGGTGGCAGCGGCGACCCCGACATGGCGCTCTTCTACAACTCTGGCTCTAAGGTTACAGGTCTGACATTCAACTTCGTTGCCGTTGGTGCTTGGGATATTGCCAATGGTGTCAAAGGTTCTGTCAACAGCACTATTAATGCTGGTGAGGTGCAGAGCTACAACTTCAAGGCCGATATATCGTCGAACAGCATCATTCAGGACAAGTCGAAACTGACCGTAGCAGCCCTGCTCATCGATCAGTTGACGGGTGGCATCGTCAATGCAGCCCAGGTGGCTATTCAGGACCTTGATCCCACCGCTATCAATACTGTCGGTAACACAACCGCTACTGAGGCAGCCCGTTATACGCTCGACGGACGTCAGGTCAGCGCTGCCCAGCGTGGTCTGAACATCATCCGCTTCAGCGACGGTACCGTTCGTAAAGTGATGGTTAGATAAGCATGAAGTCTGCATTTCTGATAGCTGCACCCACGAGTGGCTCTGGTAAGACAACTGTTGCCAGAGGGCTGATGGCGTTGTTCACCAAGAAGGGCTACAGGGTGCAGCCGTTTAAATGCGGTCCTGACTACATCGATACGAAATTCCACGAGGCTGTTTGCGGGTGTCCCAGTATCAACCTCGATACGTTTATGGCGACGCCTGAGCATGTCCATGAACTCTTTTGTCGTTATGGGGCTGATGCTGACGTTTGTGTGGTGGAGGGCATGATGGGGCTCTTCGACGGTTATGACCGCGACAGGGGCTCGTCGGCTGAGATTGCCAGCGTATTGGACATTCCAGTGGTGCTGGTGGTCGATGCCAAGTCGGCGGCTTATTCCATGGCTCCGCTGTTGCAGGGCTTTGCCAATTTCCGGAAGGATGTCCGCATCGCGGGCGTTATATATAATAAGGTGGGAAGTGAGCGGCACTTCAAGATGCTGCAAGAGGTGTGCAGCGACCTTGGCATTGCGTGCTTCGGCTACTTGCCCAAGGACGCTGCTCTCGAACAGGGTTCACGCTATTTGGGACTTGATTTCTCAGAAGAACCGGACAGCCAGACGCTGATGAATCTTTTAGAAGCCCATGTCAATTGGAAGGCCTTATTGGAACTGGTAGTTCCCACCATGGGAACTACCAGTTTCCACCATGGGAACTGTCAGTTTCCACCATGGGAACTGTCAGTTCTCATAGCTCGAAATGCGGAAAGCTTCTCGTTTATCTATCAGGAAACCATAGAAAGGTTTGGCAACGTCCAATACTTCGACCCGGAAACCGATGTACCTGACTTCAGCGGCATCGATTTGCTCTATCTGCCTGGTGGCTATCCAGAGAAGCACCTTGACGCGCTAGTCAAGAACGAAGCGTGTCGCAAAGCCATCAAGGCGTATGTTGAACGGGGTGGACGGATTCAGGCAGAGTGTGGTGGCATGATGTATCTTTGTGAACAGATTGTTACTGACAGCGGCGACTACCCAATGTGTGGGGTATTGCCTTATACGATTACGGCTCGTAAGGCTGACCGCAAACTATCCCTCGGCTATCGGCACTTTGTGCTTGACGGCAAGGAATTTCGGGGGCATGAGTTTCATTATACGCAGTTCATGGGTATGACGCCACCGTCTGTTGTACAGGTGTATAATGCCAAAGGCGAGCCCGTGGCCACCCCTGTGTTTAGGTATAGAAACGTTTTTGCAAGCTATACGCACCTTTATGCGGGCTTCGCCCTAATTGATAATTGAGAAATGATAATTGAGAAACTTCATCCCGTGATGCTGGCTGGTACTGGCAGTGACGTTGGTAAGAGCGTCATTGCGGCAGCCTTGTGTCGCATTTTCAAACAGGATGGCTACCATCCTGCTCCCTTTAAGGCACAAAACATGGCGCTCAACAGCTATGCCACACCAGAAGGCTTGGAGATAGGCCGTGCCCAGGCCGTACAGGCCGAAGCCGCTGGCATTCCCTGTAATACAGATATGAATCCGCTGCTGTTGAAACCCCAGAGCGACCATACCTCGCAGGTGGTGCTCAACGGCAAGCCCATAGGCAATAGGGATGCCTATGACTATTGGAAAAAGCCTACCCAAGCCCTCCCAAAGGGAGGGATGTCAGATACCCAAGATTCGCTTCATGTAATTAAACACCCATCCCTGCTTGGGGAGGAGCTGGGGGAGAGGCTCGACTTCCGCGCAGAGGTTTGCAAGGCCTTCGACCGCTTGGCATCGCGCTATAATCCCATTGTGATGGAGGGCGCAGGAAGCATCTCCGAGATAAACCTGCGAGATACTGACTTGGTGAACCTGCCGATGGCTCGCCACGCCAAGGCCGACGTTATTCTGGTGGGCGACATCGATCGTGGTGGCGTCTTTGCCTCAGTCTATGGCAGCATCATGCTGCAGACGCCCGAAGACCGTAAACTCATAAAGGGCATTATCATCAATAAGTTCCGTGGTGATATGCGACTCTTCGATGAAGGCCGCCGGATGCTGGAGGACATCTGCGGCGTGCCCGTCCTGGGTGTCGTGCCATATTATAAAGACATCCACATCGAGGAAGAGGACTCTGTAAGTCTTGAAAAGAAGCGGCGCGAGTTGGCAGACGGAAAGGTGAACGTTGCCGTGGTGCTGTTGCGCCATATCAGTAACTTTACCGACTTTGATACGTTGGAGCGAGACCCGCGCGTGAACCTCTTCTATACGAATAATGTGTCAGACATCAGTCGGGCAGACATCATCATCCTGCCAGGCACGAAGGCCACACTTGATGACTTGTTGGAACTGCGCCGCAATGGTTGTGCGCAGGCCATCCAACGAGCCCATCGTGACGGAAAGACTGTTGTAGGAATCTGTGGCGGCTATCAGATGCTGGGACAGACCATCAGCGACCCCGACGGCATCGAGGGTACCATTGCCAGCCTGCCCGGTCTTGGCCTGTTGCCTATCCATACGACCATGACTCATGAGAAAACCACCCAACAGGTATCCTTCCAATTCGAAGGTCAGGAGTGTAAGGGCTACGAGATTCATCAGGGCGTCAGCGATACGGACCAGTCCATTCTGCAGACCGACCACTGCATCGGCACCTATATTCATGGTTTCCTCGACAATCAGCCTGTCATCGAGCACTTGCTTAGCGGGATAGGGAAAGCGACCGCTGGACAACTGGCTGCCGCCGTCAACTACTCTGATTTCAAGGAGCAGCAATACGACAAACTCGCCGAGCATGTGCGCAAGTATGTAGATATAAAGGCTATTTATGACATACTATCTGCAGATGATTGAACAGCCATAAATGGTTGAATTGCAAAACTTTTCTGCTCTTTACTTGTACGATTGGGATTTTATCATTACCTTTGCAGGAAATATCGTAAAACAAACTACTATGAGATCGATTTTCTTGACTACAATGGCGCTGGTTGTCATGACTGCCAGTGCTCAGTACAAATCTGATGTGTGGTCGCCCGACAATGGCGACGGTACTTACACCAACCCTGTGATTAATGCCGATTATAGCGACCCTGACGTCTGCGTAGGGGCCTCTGGTGAAGATTATTATCTCACGGCATCGTCTTTCCAATGTGTGCCAGGACTGCCTATTCTTCACTCTAAGGATCTGGTTAACTGGGAAATAGTGAATTATGCATTGCCCAATCTGTATGAAGGCAACAAAGAGCTGCTGGCGCACTTTAGTAAGCCGCAGCATGGAGCTGGCGTATGGGCACCAAGTATTCGCTTTCACGATGGTTGGTACTACATCTATTGGGGCGATCCCGATTTTGGCGTGTATATGGTGAAGACTCAGAATCCTGAGGGAAAGTGGAGTGACCCGCTGTGCGTTATCGAGGGTAAGGGATATATAGACACCACACCTCTGTGGGATGACGACGGTCGCTGCTATCTCGTAAACGGCTGGGCCAATTCGCGTGCCAAATATGCTTCTGTGCTGACGGTGAGAGAGATGTCGGCCGACGGCACACGCCCCATAGGGCAACCTGTCATCGTTTTCGATGGTAATGGCAATGAAAACCGTACTTGTGAAGGTCCTAAGTTCTACAAGCGCGACGGATGGTACTGGATTATGTGTCCGGCAGGCGGTGTGCCTCAGGGCTTCCAGCTTGCCATGCGCTCCAAGTCGCCTTATGGCCCTTATGAAGCACGCAAAGTACTTCAGCAAGGAAAGACGAATATCAATGGCCCTCATCAGGGTGGTTGGATACATACAAAGTATGGCGAAGACTGGTTCATACACTTCCAGGATAAGGAAGCCTATGGCCGAGTGGTGCACCTGAATCCTGTTGACTGGACTACTGGATGGCCTGTGATGGGACGTAATGGCGAACCTGTCACCACCCACAAAAAGCCTAAGTCTTCATCGAGCGTCGTTGTGAATCCTGTAGAGAGTGATGAGTTCAACGAACCTGTGATAGGTAAGCAGTGGGAATGGCATGCCAACTACGACGAGAAGTTTGGTGTACCTACAGCCTTCGGTACAATGCGTATTTACAACTACAAACTCTCTGATGGATGGAAGAACTTCTGGGAGGTTCCCAATATGCTGTTGCAGAAAACGCCGGCAGATGTCTTCACCGTAACTACCAAACTACGCTTTACATCCAAAGCCGAAGGACAGATGGGAGGATTGATAATGATGGGACTCAACTATCAGGCGCTGGTAGTAAAGAGGGTAGGAAAGGAGTTCAAACTGTGTCTTATCACTTGTGAGCAGGCCGATAAAGGCAAAAGCCAGCAAGAAGAGGTCGTGGCTACTTTGAAACCCACAGCTGTTGACAATATAGACTATAAGCCAGGCATACATGAGGATATTTACTTGCGTCTGACGGTGAAAGACTCTAAAGTGCAGTTCTCATGGAGTAAGAATGGAAAGAAGTTCTCCACCTGCGGTTCTAAGTACCAGATGAAGGAAGGCAAATGGATTGGAGCTAAGTTCGGTTACGTATCTGTCGATACTAATCCTAATACGGATCGCGGATGGGTTGAAGCCGACTGGATTAGAGTGACGAAATAATTACCCCAACATGCAAAGGGTAATCTGAATCTCTCTTTGGACAATAACACAAATCAAAAACCCCTGGTTAGAGAAATCTCTAAGTCAGGGGTTCATAATGAAAGGAGGAAAGTGGTACCTCCAGGAATCGAACCGGGGACACACGGATTTTCAGTCCGATGCTCTACCAACTGAGCTAAGGCACCATCATTAAGTTTTCTTAGGCAATCCTCTTGATTGCGGGTGCAAAGGTAAGAAGAAAAAATGAATCGGCCAAATTTTTGACCGATTATTTTTGGGAAAATGTTATTTTACGTGGATTTTAAGTGGATAGACACTGTAAATCTAACAGTTTTTGCGCCATTTTGGTGCTCAAGAATATTATTTGTCGCTCATATTGCTTAGCGGATTCCACCCCTGAGCTTTGAGTTCAAATTCCTGATTATCGCGGGTTACGAGTTGGCATCCGAGTGATTCTTTGGTGATATGACCGATGAGCTTTACGTCTTCAACAGCCTGTATCTTTTCGTGGTCTCCTATGGGAATGGTGAACAAGAGTTCGTAATCTTCGCCACCATTCAGTGCACATGTTGTAACGTTCATGTTCAGTTCCTCAGCCATCACCGCTGTTTGGTAGTCAATAGGGATTTGCTTCTCAAAGATACGGCATCCCACATGGCTCTGATTGCAGATATGCATCAGTTCGCTACTGAGTCCGTCGCTGATGTCCATCATCGCTGTGGGGCGTATTCCTGCTTGGCGAAGCCTTTGGATAATATCGCCTCTGGCTTCGGTCTTCAGTTGGCGCTGCAGAAGATATTCTTTGCCGGAGAAGTCGGGCTGGAAATCGGGAATGCTGATATTTGTTGAATTGCTGGAAGCTTTTCGCTTGGCTTCTTCCACCATCTGATAATAAACTGTTTTTTCGCGTTCAAGGAGCTGCAGACCCATATATGCCGCACCGAGGTCGCCACTAACGCAGACTAAGTCGGTTTCGCGGGCACCATTGCGATAGACGATGTCTTCCTTGCGGGCCTCGCCAATACAAGTGATGCTGATGGCCAGGCCGGTATATGATGATGTGGTGTCGCCGCCAACGATATCTACGCCCCATTTATCACAGGCCATTCGCAGTCCGCTGTAGAAAAGCTCAATGTCTTCAACGCTGAAGCGCTTGCTTACTGCCATTGATACCGTGATTTGCCTCGGCGTGCCGTTCATTGCGAAAATATCACTTATGTTGACCATTGCCGACTTGTAGCCAAGATGCTGCAGGCTGATGTAGGTGAGGTCGAAGTGAACCCCTTCCATGAGCATGTCGGTTGTTACGAGAACTTCTGAGTCGGGATAGTGAAGTACGGCGCAGTCATCTCCTACGCCGTACTTTGTTGATTCGTTTTGTGGCTTGATATCCTTTGTCAGGCGGTCTATCAGCCCAAATTCGCCTATTTTACTGATTTCCATTCTTTTTACTTTGTTTTGCTACTGTGATGCAGCAACATACAGAAACATATAGAAGTATGCCAAAACATACTTAGCTGCGCTTAATCATCTCGCGCATAATCTCCGTCATCAGTGGTTGAGCCTTGTCGGCGGCCTCTTGAACCTCCTCGTGGCTTACCTCGACGGGATTGTCGAAACCGCCCAAGTCGGTTACTACGCTGATTCCGAAAGTGCGAATGCCGCAGTGGTGGGCAACAATTACCTCTGGAACTGTTGACATACCAACGGTGTCGCCACCCAAGGTGCGATACATCTTGTACTCTGCCGGGGTCTCAAACGTAGGACCTGTTGTGCCCACATATACACCATAGACAAGACGTATCTTTTTCTCCTTGGCAATCTTTGTAGCCAGATTGATCAGTTCGTGGTCATAAGCCTCATGCATATCTGGGAAACGTGGTCCTGTCGGGAAGTTCTTGCCACGTAGCGGATGCTCCGGGAAGAAGTTGATATGGTCTGTAATAACCATGAGGTCGCCAATCTTGAATGCTGGATTCATGCCACCTGCAGCATTGGAAACGAAGAGAGTCTTGATGCCCAACTCGTACATCACGCGAACGGGGAATGTCACTTCCTTCATTGAATAGCCTTCATAGTAATGGAAGCGTCCCTGCATTGCCATAATATCTACGCCGCCGAGTTTGCCGAAGATAAGCGCTCCGGCATGCCCTTCAACAGTAGATATAGGGAAGTTGGGTATTTCACTATACGGGATCTCCGTCTTTTCAGTTATTTCGGAAGCTAATTGTCCGAGGCCTGTCCCCAGGATTATTGCTGTCTTGGGGCTTGTGCTCATCCTTGTCTTTAGCCAGGATGCTGTTTCTTGAATTTTTGTGTACATAGCCTATTATTTGATTGTTAAAGTTATCTTCCTGATCCTGCATGAATTTTATGCGGACAGGTAATACATACATATTCTTTATTACTTCATCGCTGAGGTGATTAGCATGCTGTAATCTGGTGGCATCTTTCTCAGTGGTGATGATAATCTTTGGCGATGACATCTCTGCGAAGACGTTGTTGATGCGTTCTACGTCCTTGTTGTTAAACTGATGATGGTCGGAGAAACTCATCGGAGTAAGACTCTTAACAAGTGGTGCCAGGTCGTGCTCCATCTGCTCTGGTGATGCAATGCCAGAGAGCAAAAGTACATTCTTGTCTTGCAGGCTGCTGAGCGGTATCTGCTTCTGACTGTGTGTGGTGCTGGGAAGAGCCGGCTGCAGATTGTCGTATTCCAGTGTTGTGAAGTATAGGTGCTGGTAGGGGTAGAGGTCAATAGCTTTAGTAATGACACGATACTCCATGGGCTTGAGGTTCTCAGGACACTTAGTGATGATGACGATGTCGGCGCGGTTCTTGCCGGTGAGTGGCTCGCGCAGTCGGCCTGCAGGCAACAAAGTGTCATAGATTATCAGGCGATGGTAATCCACCAGGAGTATATTTATGCCCGGTTTGACATAGCGGTGCTGGAAGGCGTCGTCGAGCAATATTACGTCGAGCTTCTTGTCATTATCTGTCAGCAAATCTATACCTTTGCAGCGGTCTTTGCACACTGCCACGGTAACATTGGGGAATTTCTGCTTCATCTGGTATGGCTCGTCACCTATCTCGGGCATCGACGTGTTAGAATCTGCCAATATGAAGCCCTTGCTTTTACGCTTGTATCCACGACTGAGAACTGCTACCCTTGTCGTGTCCTTCAAGAGTCGGATAAGATATTCAACGTGAGGGGTCTTCCCTGTTCCGCCAACAGTGATATTGCCTACTGAGATTACTGGCACCGTAAAGGCGCGGCTCTTCAAAATTCCGATTTCGAATAGGGTATTACGGAATTTTATCCCCAAGCCGTAAAGCCAGCTTAGCGGTAGCAGCCACTTGTTGATCTTTATGAAATCGCCCTCCACGTTGCTCTTGTCTCTAAAATGATTCGCTTAACTCACTCCTTATTTATTTAATAATAAGGTAATAAGGCATTCGAGCTTGTATTGCATTCTGCTTGTTAAGGCTCTTTACATATACAAACGGCTCGTAGTATTCGCCAAGTGTGGCTTTCAGTTGATCGTCAAGATAGTTGTCTTTCGACTCCATGCTCATAAGACTCTCAAGCCATCCGGCCTCTTCGGGATAACTGGTGGCATGGTACTTGTCAACCTTGGCCAACTTGGCTGCCTTTTCGATGGCTTTGTCCAATCCTCCCAACTCGTCAACAAGTTTGATCTTCAGGGCATCTGTAGCCAACCATACACGTCCTTGGGCTACCTCTTCAATAGCTTCTATTGACTGCTTGCGACCGTCGGCAACACGCTTGCGGAATAATTCATATCCGCGTCCGATGTATTGCTCCAGCAGTGCCATCTCTTCAGCATTGAAAGGACGTGCCATCGTGCCGAATGCAGAGAACTTATTAGTCTTGACTTCATCGAACTTCACGCCAAGTTTCTCTGATAGCAGACCGCTGAAGTCGGGGAACATGCCGAAGATGCCGATGCTACCGGTGATGGTTGTAGGCTCTGCAATAATGTAGTTGGCGGGACAGCTGATGTAGTAGCCTCCAGAGGCCGCATATCCACCCATAGAGACAACAACTGGCTTCTTGGCTTTCAGGTTTGTTATGGCATGCCATATCTGCTCTGAGGCGTAGGCCGAACCGCCAGGTGAGTTGACTCTTAGTACTACTGCTTTTACATCGTCATCCTTTGCCAAGGCATTAATGTCTTTGCAAACGCTGCTGGCTACAATGCTATGTCCCTGTTGAGTCATTCCTCCTGTCTCAGAGTCAACGATGTCGCCGTAGGCATAATATACTGCAATCTGGTCTCCCTCACTCTTTTTCCCTTTTACTCCTTCCATATCGGCCAGGGTTAACTGAGAAATCTTATCGTCGGCTTTCAGCTTGAGCATCTTCTTGATCTCGCCCTTAACCTCATCGGTATATAGCAGTTTGTCGACCATTTTCAGCTTTACATATTCCTGTTGGTTGGCAAGTGTTATGAAGCGGTCGGCATAGGCGTTTAGTGAGTCGGCTGGAATCTTACGACTTTCAGCTACTTCGTTCAGCATCACTTGCCAGATGCCATTCATATATGCTGTCACCTGTTCGCGATTTGCATCACTCATCTGGTCGGCAGTCATCATCTCAGGTGCACTCTTGTATTTTCCTACCTTACAGAGTTGTACCTTGACACCAAATTTACCCAGCAAATCCTTGACGAAATATGGTGTTGCTGCCATTCCGTGCCAGTCAACCATACCCTGAGGATTCAGAAATACCTTGTCGGCTACACTGCAAATATAATATGTGGCCTGTGTGTATGAGTCTGCGTAGGTGACTATCCATTTCCCGGATTTCTTGAAGTCGAGCAGGGCCTCGCGGATGGCATGAGTAGAGGCAGGAGTGTCGGAACTGAACAGCCCGGCTTCAATATAGATACCCTTAATGTCTTCGTTGTCCTTAGCTTTGTGTATTGCCTCCAGAATCTCGTCTAATCCGAGGTTTTCGCTCACTTGTCCTGTGAGCTTTGCTATAGGATTGTTTTCTGCCCGCTCGTTAAGTTGGCCGGATAGTGTCAGCGTAAAGACGGAATTTTCTTCTACTTGGGTGCTACCTGCTGACGAAGCAACCAAACCTACCATTGAGATAACGGCTAAAATTCCCATGATGACCGACAGTATTATGATACCTGTCATGGTGGCCAATACATATTTAAGGAAGTTCTTCATAAATGTTTATAGTTAGTCAATATTTCTGCAAAGGTACAAATTTGACTCTAAAGTTCAAAAAAAATTAAGATTTATTCAGTATTCATTGACAAATAAGATGCTACTTAGAAGATTTTTCTTTAATAAAACAAAAAATGCAAGACTATGTTGAATGGATTCGCATTTTTTTCTGTATCTTTGCAAGGCATTTTGTATAGATACGATAATGGACCATATAAGAAACTTTTGTATCATTGCACATATCGACCATGGTAAGTCAACATTGGCTGACCGTCTTCTGGAATATACCAAGACCATTCAGGTGACGGAAGGACAGATGCTGGACGACATGGATCTGGAGCGCGAGCGTGGCATAACCATCAAGAGTCATGCCATCCAGATGGAGTATGTGTATAAAGGTGAGAAATATATATTGAATCTTATTGATACTCCAGGACACGTTGACTTCTCTTACGAGGTGAGCCGTTCGATAGCTGCCTGCGAGGGTGCCCTGCTCGTTGTGGATGCTACCCAGGGAGTGCAGGCACAGACCATATCAAACCTTTATCTGGCTATTGACAATGATCTTGAGATTATACCTGTCATCAACAAGATAGACATGCCTTCAGCCATGCCCGACGAGGTAGAAGACGAAATCGTTGACCTGATTGGTTGTGATCCGGAAGATATAATACGTGCCAGTGGAAAGACTGGTGAAGGCGTGGAGGATATTCTGAATGCTGTGGTTGAGCGCATTCCTCATCCCACAGGTGACGAGAAAGCTCCTTTGCAAGCTCTGATATTCGACTCGGTGTTCAACTCCTTCCGCGGCATTATTGCCTATTTCAAGATAGTGAACGGTAGTATCCGTCAGGGAGACAAGGTGAAATTCTTTAATACCGGAATGGAATACGATGCCGATGAGGTTGGTGTCCTGAAAATGGATATGATACCTCGAAAGGAATTGCATACCGGTGAGGTGGGGTATATTATCTCTGGCATTAAAAACGCCAAGGAGGTAAAGGTGGGTGATACA
Organism: uncultured Prevotella sp.; assembly: GCA_946186115.1. Lineage (GTDB taxonomy): Bacteria > Bacteroidota > Bacteroidia > Bacteroidales > Bacteroidaceae > Prevotella. The sequence goes on from CAMHLV010000026.1 coordinate 12,230, forward strand.
ATTACCCACATACAGCAGCCTTGCCAGAAAGCTATTGAAGGATTCCAGGAAGTAAAGCCAATGGTTTTTGCCGGTGTGTATCCAATAGATCCCACAGACTATGAGAACTTGCGTGCCTCGCTTGAGAAACTCCAACTGAATGACGCTTCTCTTACCTTCGTTCCTGAAACGTCGGTAGCCCTAGGCTTTGGCTTCCGTTGCGGATTCCTCGGTCTGCTGCATATGGAGATTGTGCAGGAAAGACTTGACCGTGAGTTTGACATGGACGTCATCACTACTGTCCCTAATGTAACATATATGTGCTACACTAAACAGCAGGAGGTAAAAGAGGTGCATAATCCTTCTGGCTTGCCCGACCAGACGATGATAGACCATATTGAGGAACCATATATTAAGGCTTCAATTATTACTGCTGCCGATTATATTGGTCCGATAATGACCTTGTGTCTCGACAAGCGAGGAGAGTTGATAGATCAGCAATACGTCTCAGGAGGGCGAGTAGAGTTGCGCTTTATGCTGCCTCTCGGTGAGATTGTCATCGATTTCTACGACAAGTTGAAGAGTATCTCAAAAGGCTATGCTTCTTTCGACTATCATATCGACTCCTTCCGTCCTTCTCGACTGGTGAAACTTGATATCCTGCTCAACGGAGAACCTGTGGATGCTCTGTCAACACTCACGCATCAGGATAATGCAGTGACTTTCGGGCGCCGCATGTGTGAAAAACTTAAGGAACTCATACCGCGACAGCAGTTCGACATTGCCATTCAGGCAGCCATAGGAGCTAAGATTATAGCTCGCGAGACTGTCAAGCAGGTAAGAAAGGATGTTACTGCCAAATGCTATGGAGGTGATGTCAGCCGTAAGCGTAAACTCTTGGAGAAACAAAAGCGCGGTAAGAAACGTATGAAGCAGATTGGTAATGTGGAAGTGCCGCAGAAAGCATTCCTTGCCGTACTGAAGTTAGACTAATTACGAACTTGATAACTATAACGAAACCTATATGACTACGATTGGACTGACAACGAGGGATGTGGCTCGTGAGCTGGCCAGACGCTATAGCACGATGACTCATGAGGAGTTGGATGTGCTGGAAAGCATTCTTGTGCCTATGAAATTTCAGAAGGGTGAGGTAATCTTGAAAGAGGGCGAAGTCTGTAAGAATATTTACTGGGTGGTAAAAGGCCTTGTACGCCAGTTTTACTTTAAAAACGGTAAGGAACTTACTGAATACATGGCTGTTGAGAATACGATATGTATGAGTATTGAAAGCCTGTTCAAGGAATTACCCAGTCATCAGCAGATACAAGCCATCGAGCCTTCAATAATCTTCGCTTTGCCAAAAGCAAAGTTGGAGAAAGAGGCCGTAAGGAATGTAAACATACAGATGCTCTATAGAAAAATCCTGGAAGAATCGCTAATTCTCTCGCAGGTTCATGCCGATATGTTGCGCTTTGAGTCGGCACAGGAGCGTTACGCTAAGTTGGTGAAACGCTCACCGCAGTTGGTGCTGCGTGCTCCGCTGGTATATATTGCCAGTTACTTGCAGATGACGCCAGAGACTTTGTCGCGCGTTCGTAACTCAGCACTGGTTGACGACAGAGGTTAGAGCCTGCTTGTAAAAACAAACATACCCGGGAATTCGTTCTTAAGTATTTCTGACGGATTCTCTCTGAATAGTCCGAATATGGAGCTGCCTGAGCCTGACATGGCTGCGTAGGTGGCTCCTATTGTATAGAGTCTTGACTTGATCTCGCCCAACTCTGGATGCAGGGTGAAGACACTGGTCTCAAAATCGTTAATTAGGTTGTTGCGCCACTCTTCAACAGGCTTCTTTACTGTCTCGTTGCAGTTTACGGCTGGAGCATGGGGGTGGATGAGTGAGAATGCCTCACGGGTGGAAACAGGTATGTCGGGGCGTACTATTCCAATATACCAGCTGCTGAGATCCAGTTCAATAGGTTCCAGACGTTCACCGATACCTTCTGCGTAGCAGGGCTTGTTTATAATAAAGAAAGGACAATCGGCACCTAAGCGAGCCGCATAGTCTATCAGCTGTGAGTCAGATAATCCAAGACGAAACATGGAATTAAGAAGCGACAGCATGTTGGCACAGTCGCTTGAACCACCACCCATACCTGCCTGAGTGGGAATACCTTTCCAAAGGTGGGCATGAACACGTGACAGGGTAGGGAAGTCACTTTTCAGCATATTATATGCACGGACTACGAGGTTGCGTTGCTCATCGCCCTCTATGGGCATATTTGTGATTTTAAGGTCACAATCTACTTCTGAGGGGAAGCCCTCATCCATTGGCTGTACCTCCAGGGCGTCTTTGATAGGTATGGGGTAGAACACCGTTTCTAAGTTGTGGTAGCCGTCGGGGCGTCGTTCTACAACATTTAACCCCAAGTTTACTTTTGCTATAGGAAATGTAATCATGCTGCAAAAGTAAACAAAAAATATGAACTGACCAAGCGGCACACCCTTTTTCCTGCAAGCAAAGAAAAAGGAAGTGTAAAAATTTGGAAGTTAGACAATAACTTTGTACCTTTGCACGAAAACTAACAAGTAATACGAAATGAAACAAACTATTCTCGTCACGGGTGGTACTGGCTTTATTGGCAGCCACACTACTGTTGAACTGCAGACTGCAGGCTATGAGGTGGTCATAATCGACAATCTCTCTAATTCGAATGCCAACGTGGTAGATGGTATAGAGAAAATCACGGGTAAGCGACCTGCTTTTGAACAGGTTGACTGTTGTGATTATGCTGCATTGGAAGGTGTCTTCAAGAAGTATCCGGCCATTAGCGGTATTATCCATTTTGCAGCGTCAAAGGCTGTAGGTGAGAGTGTTGAGAAACCATTGCTCTACTATCGTAACAATCTTACATCGCTTATCAACTTGTTGGAGTTGATGCCGCGCTACGATGTGAAGGGCATCATTTTCTCTTCTTCATGTACCGTTTACGGACAGCCCTCTCAGGAGAATCTGCCTGTTACAGAAGATGCCCCAATCCAGAAAGCCATGTCGCCTTATGGCAATACTAAGCAGATAAACGAGGAAATTATCCAAGACTATATTCACTCTGGTGCTCCTATAAAGTCTGTTATCCTACGTTATTTTAATCCGATTGGAGCACATCCTTCGGCTCTCATCGGAGAATTGCCTAATGGAGTACCAATGAACCTCATACCTTTCGTCACTCAGACAGCAATGGGTATTCGTGAACAGCTTAAGATTTTCGGAAACGACTACAATACTCCAGATCATACCTGCATACGCGACTATATATATGTCGTTGATTTGGCTAAGGCTCACGTAAAGGCTATGGAACGTGTGCTTGACAATCCTGATACTGATGCAGTTGAAGTGTTCAATATCGGTACAGGTCGCGGTCTCTCCACACTTGAAGTCGTTGAGGGATTTGAGCGTGCCACAGGTGTAAAGGTAAATTGGACTTATGCACCGCGTCGCGAGGGTGACATTGAACAGGTTTGGGGTAATGTTGACAAAGCCAACAAAGTGTTAGGCTGGAAGGCTGATACTCCTACAGATGATGTGCTGCGTTCAGCATGGAAGTGGCAGAAGAAACTTCGTGAGGATGGTATCCAATAATTTCATGCATACCTTTTAATACTATTCATTCATAGTTGAAGAAGTATAATAAAATCATCCCTGCAAGCCATAACTTGCAGGGATGATTATTTGTTCAGAATCTTGCTTGTTAGTTTGCAGGCTGTGCAGGAGCCTCAGCAGCAGGAGCCTCAGCAGCAGGAGCTTCAGCAGCTTTGTCTGTAGCAGCGGGCTGTGCATCTTCTTTCTGCTGGCTAGCACCGAACCCAGGCAGGTTGTTGGGGTTTGTGACAGGATTCTCGATGTTTTCCATCACTGAAGCATCAGAAGCGGTGGTGGGAGCAACCCAAGCGCAGATTACGCTGATTACTACCATAGCAGCAGCAAGTCCCCAAGTGGCTTTCTCAATGAAGTCGGTAGTCTTGCGGACACCGGCAACCTGGTTATAACCTGCAAAGCTTGACGAGAGACCGCCACCCTTTGATTCCTGAATCAGCACGATGCCAATCATGAGCACGGCTGCAATTACGATTAAAATTACGAATAATGTGTACATGTTACTTTAATTTTTGTTTTTATTATTGTTTATTATTAACTTCTCAAGAAATCTCATCTGGTCGGCAAAATAAGCATTCTTATGTGGGAACTTCTCATTTAGTCTCCCGATGATCTCAAGCGCTTTCTGGTAGCGTCCTTGCTTGATATATATGCGGGCTAGAGTCTCGGTGAAGTATTCTTCTTCGTCGCCCTCGTCAATATCTTCGGTGCTTGGCTGCCTGTCTGGCTTGGTTGTCGGCTCTATGCTCGTCGCCTCAGAAATGTTGTTAAGCATAATACGGCCCTGCTCTTGTTCGAGGAAATTATCTATTAGGTCTTGGCCTTTCATCTGAGGTGTATTCTGTTCGCTGCTGTTTTCCTCTGTTGCCAGAAGATATGCTACATAGTCAACGGCAGCATCGGCAGGAGTTGGCTTGCGCTTGCGGTCTTCCCATTCTTCTTCGTCTGCTGGAATAGAGTCGAGGAAATTGTCGATTAGCGTCACTGTTCGCTCCTTGTCGTTTCCTTTATAGCTTTCGTTCTTGCTGTCGCTATCATTATATAGCTGATAGTGCGCAGCCTCTACCATATTGAATATTGTCTTGCGGTCGGTGATATACAGCGCCGCTTTTCGCAGCTCCTCGTCGAACGCTGAGTCGTGTAGCAGATACAGGTTCTGTAGCATCAGCAAACGGGCTGTCTGGTAATACGGGTGTAGTGCAAGCAGGGATCGCAGCTCGTAGAGCGTCTCTCCGTCGAGCTGTGCAGGATTCTTTATGAAATCCGTAATCTCCATTGTTGCTTGTCTGCTGTCCATATTGTCGCTATTACCAGTTTGCTACTGTTGCATTGAATATCTGGTCACACAGGTCTTCTATCATCTGCCTTACGAGTTCTTCTTGTACTGAACTCAGCGATTGCGTTGTCTCGTATGACTGCGTTGCCGTGAACTGGCGCTCGAAGTCCTCGCTGTGGTTGATGTTGTTCGTGAAGCGCACATTTACGGTAATCGAGAGTTCTGTCATGGCTGAATATCCCTCTGAACTAACCGACTTGTTGCGCTGCTGGTATTGTGTTATCTCACCTTCTATCTTTAAGTCGCCATTACGTCTCACTTGAGTCAGTTTTGTGTGGCTGGCAAACTGGTCTTTCAGTTGATTGTTGAACATTGGTCCCATCGGAGCCCATACATAGTTGCTTCGAATAGGGAATTCTGATATCGTAATGGTTTTTGTCTTGCTATAGTCGATGCTTGCACCGTTGAATTTGTAGCTTATTGAGCAGCTTGTGAGTAAGATAGCCGTGAGGCATAATACCATAGTAACATAGCCGCACAAACGTATTGTGAAGCTTCTGTTTTTCTTGTGATGTGTATATTGCCTCATGTTCTTTTTATTTAAAGTTTCTTTTTCTTTCTTGTTCTGATTGCAGCTCTCATTTATCCAGACCGTATTGCTTCAGTCTTCTGTAGAGAGTGCGGTCGCTGATGCCTAACTCTTGTGCCGCTTTTTTCCGGTTACCGCCGTTGCGGTCTAGTGCTTTCTCCAAAGCCTGCCGGCTCCAGTCGTTCACGTTCAGGTTTTCGGGCTCCACAGCCGGTTCGATATATTCTTCTGCCACAGCGTCTTCCATCTCTGGACGTATGGGTGCTAATGGTTGAATTGGAGCCAACTGAGTCGTAGGTAGCGATTCTGCTGCATGCTGCGGTCCGGGCTTCTCCTCCATCTGCTTTTTAAGAGTGCTAATCTCGTGGCGCATATCATTGACATTGGAGCGGAGTTCGAAGAGAATCTTATAAAGAATCTCGCGCTCGTTCTCAAATGAGTGGTCGCCATTGTTGCGGATAGTTGCCAGCTGTGTCGTCTCCTGATCCTGAGGTATGAAGCGTGACAGGATTTTTGGAGTGATAGTGCGCTCCGGGCTGAGAATAGATATCTGCTCGGTGATGTTTTTCAGTTGTCTGATATTGCCTGGCCACTTGTAACGCATTAGGAGTTGTTTGGCCTCATCGGTCAGTACAACCTTGTCCATGCGGTATTTCTCAGCCATCTGTAGTGCGAATAGACGGAACAACAGTACTGTGTCTTCACCGCGTTCTCGGAGTGGCGGCATCTGTATGGGCACTTGGTTAAGACGGTAATAGAGGTCTTCGCGGAAACGCCCTTCGCTGATGGCCTGCCGTATGTTGACATTTGTAGCAGCCACAATGCGTACATCGGTTTTGCGTACCTCTGTGGCACCTACAGGGATATACTCTCCATTCTCCAGAACTCTAAGCAGACGGGCTTGTGTGGCGATAGGCAGTTCTCCTACTTCATCCAGGAAAAGAGTGCCCTTGTTGGCCACACCGAAATATCCAGCCGAGTCGTTGATTGCTCCAGTAAAAGAGCCCTTGACATGGCCGAACAATTCAGAGTCGATAGTGCCCTCAGGTATTGAACCGCAGTTGATGGCGAAATACTTCTCGCGGCGGCGTGGGGAGTTGTCGTGGATAACCCGTGGTATAATCTCTTTACCGACTCCGCTTTCACCTACGATTAGTACGCTCAAATCTGTCGGCGCCACTTGCAATGCGACGTCGAGAGCGCGATTCAGTCCCTCGCAGTTACCTACAATGTTGTATCGCTGTTTAACGGTCTGAAGTTCCGGATTTCTCATTTAGCGGGCAAAGGTACAAAGAAAATCTGACATAATGGCACACTTTGGCATAAATTTAACTTTCTGCATCGGTTTTCTTGTCAGTAGCATCCTTTTCTGCCTCTTTGTTGCCACCTTTTTCGGGAGTCTTCTTGAACATGTCCTTAGGACGTGGAATAGAGAATCTGGCTTTGTCTCCATCCTCACGCTTTTCATGGAACAACTTTGGCAGAGGATTCTGCAGCGGTTCATCATAGTTGATGCGGTTGCGGAACACATCGATAGCCGTGAAAATAGCCTGACGCATAGAATTCTCATCAGCTTTACCTTGTCCGGCAATGTCGTATGCTGTTCCATGGTCGGGGGATGTGCGTACTATTGGCAAACCTGCTGTATAGTTAACCCCGTCGGTAACCGCAATGGTCTTGAATGGTGCCAGTCCTTGGTCGTGATACATAGCCAGTACCCCGTCAAAATGGCTGTAAGCTCCAGAGCCGAAGAATCCGTCAGCAGGATAGGGACCAAAAGCTTGAATACCTTTTGACGAGAGTTCGTCGATTGCTGGCTTGATAATGTCATTCTCCTCTGTACCTATCAGACCGTTATCGCCAGCGTGTGGATTCAGCGACAGTATGGCAATTCGCGGGTTGGAGATGCGGAAGTCACGCTTCAGGGCTTGGTGGAAAATAGTGGCTTTTTCTTCGATTTTCTCTTTAGTGATAGCACTGGCGATGTCCTTTATTGCGAGATGAGTGGTGACAAGTGCCACTCTCAGGTCTTCATTCATTAGAATCATCAGTGCCTTTTGGCCGTTGCCGACACTGTCCTCGATGTATTCAGTATGACCGTGGAACATGAATTCTGGATTCTGTATGGTAGCCTTGTTGATAGGTGCCGTGACCAGAACGTCATATAGTCCTTCACGGTAGTCAGACATGGCACGGTCAAGTGCCTTGAAAGCAGCCATTCCAGCTTCGGCAGTGGGTTGTCCAAGGTCAACTTTTACCTCATCGTCAAAGCATGTCAGCATGTTGACGCGTCCGTCGTGGGCCTCGTTGGCGTTGTTTATGATACTGAAGTTTGTCTCCAGTCCCAAAGCCTTGCGATGATATGCTGCTATTTTGGGCGAACCATAGATTATTGGAGTGCATAGTTCGAGCATGGCAGGGTCTTCGAAAACTTTGAGTATGACTTCATAACCTATGCCATTGGTATCTCCATGCGTGATAGCCACGCGTATTTTCTTATCTTCCATTGTGTATTTTTATTATGAGTTTTTATTCAGATTCTTTGATTGTCTGGCCGTGCTAAGCATTCCGCATGCCGCCAAAATATCTTGGCCACGGCTGGCCCTGATGGTTGTCATTACTCCATGGTGGGTAAGGTAGTCGCGTAATGACTCCATTCGCCTTTCGTCGGATGAGGGGAGTGCTACACCAGGTATCTCGTGGAACCTGATAAGGTTGACTCGGCACTCCAGTCCCTCAAGTAACTGCAGTATCTCCCTGGCAAATGTCATAGAGTCGTTCATACCTCCGAAACAGATATATTCAAAAGAGCATCGTCGCTGGTGAGAGAAATCATATTGTTTCAACAGACTGACAATTTCTGCTATCGGCATTGCTTTCTCTGCAGGCATCAGCGATAGACGTTGCTCGTGGAGTGGTGAATGCAGGGATATGGCAATGTGGCATTCACTCTCGTCGAGGAATCGCTTCAGCTTTCCTTTGATGCCTACCGAACTGACGGTGATGCGTTTTGGACTCCATGCAAATCCCCAGTCAGAAGTCAGCACGTCGCATGCATTCATTACGGAATCGAGATTGTCCATAGGCTCGCCTTGTCCCATAAAGACAATATTTGTGAGGCGATCACGCTCTGGGAGTGCATATATCTGGTTGAGAATGTCGGCAGTAGTCAGGTTGCCGTGCCAGCCTTGTTTGCCGGTTTGGCAGAATAGGCAGTTCATCTTACATCCTACTTGTGAGGATACACATAGTGTGGCCCTGTCTCCGTCGGGGATGAACACTGTCTCTACAAAACGCTCAGCAACTTCAGTATTGTTGTCGTTTTCATTATTTGTTGCGGCAGAATCGCAACAAACGGGGAATAAGTACTTGATAGTGCCGTCTTTCGAACGTTGGAAATCTGCAGGGGGCATGGCTCCTATTTCGTATCTTTCACTGAGCAGTTCGCGGTTCTGTTTTGAAATGTTGGTCATCTCGTCGATGCTGCCAACATGTTTCACATAAAGCCATTGTGCCACCTGCTTTGCTGTGAAAGCAGGCATACCCAATTCGCTGACAATGCCTTTTAGTTCTGCCAGCGTTAGTCCCAAAAGTCTTCTCTTCTGTGGAATCATGGTGCAAAGTTAGCAATTTATTCTGAATAATATGGTGGTTTGGCGAAAAATTAGTACCTTTGCACTTAATTTTTGTAACGAATAAGAAATAATGAAACAGAATATTGATTGTTTTTTAGCCTGTCATGCTCTGTCGGATGTTGAGCCTGCTATTGACTTCCTACGTCGGAAAATCATGGTAAGACGTATTTTCCTAATGGTCAGTGAGGCTACTGCTGCTGCAGAGACGGCACCGGAAGCATGCACATTTATCGTTGTTGACAGCATGCAGAACAGCCGTTTTGTGATGGCTATGGCCGAGAACGCTCAAGCCGACTATGCCTTAGTAAGTCTTAAGGCAACACCATTGGCGATAGGTCAGACGGCTGTAGAGCGATTTGTCCAGGCTGCACAGGCTACTGGAGCGGCTATGGTATATAGTGACCGCTATACTATGGAGAAAGGTCAGAGAAAGGCTCATCCGGTAATAGATTATCAGGAAGGCTCATTGCGCGATGACTTTGATTTCGGTTCATTGATGCTCTTCCGCACTTCTCTGCTTCATAAGTATGCTACAAGTGACCGGGATCACGACTATGAGTATGCAGGAATCTACGATCTTCGACTTTTCCTCAGTTGTGAAGGACCGCTGTTTCATCTCAACGAGTATCTTTATACCGAGGAGGAAACGGATCTTCGTACCTCTGGCGTTAAACAGTTTGACTATGTTAACCCAGCCAATCGAGATGTGCAAATAGAGATGGAGCAGGCATGTACTGCACATCTGCGCGAAATTGGTGCTTTGGTTGACACTACACAATACATTGGCGTAGATTTCAACGAACAGCAGTTCGATGTTGAAGCGTCGGTAATCATACCTGTATTTAACAGGGTTAAGACCATAAAGGATGCCGTGGAGAGTGCTCTCTCACAACAGACGAGCTTTGATTACAACGTCATAGTGGTTGACAATCACTCTTCCGATGGCACGTCAGAGATACTTTCCGAAATGCAGGAAAACTCTGGAGGCAAGCTTCATGTGATAGTTCCCGAGCGGTTTGACCTTGGTATTGGCGGATGTTGGAATGAGGCTGTTTATAGTTGTTTCTGCGGACGTTTTGCAGTTCAGCTTGATAGTGACGACTTGTACTCTTCGCCAAAGACTCTTCAGACGATAGTTGATGCATTCTACAAGCAGAAGGCTGCTATGGTAATTGGTTCATACCGGATGTGTAATTTTGATTTGGAGACATTGCCTCCAGGATTGATTGCACACAAAGAATGGACTGATGAGAATGGACCTAATAATGCTCTGAGAATCAATGGACTTGGAGCTCCCCGTGCATTCTTTACTCCACTATTGCGTAGCATTGGATTTCCTAATACTTCCTATGGAGAAGATTATGCTTTGGGCTTGCAGTTTTCACGCAGATATCGCATCGGCCGAATATATTCCGAATTGTATCTCTGCCGTCGTTGGGGAGGCAATTCCGATGCAGTCCTCTCTGTAGAGAAAATCAATGCCAACAATCTCTACAAGGACCGCTTGAGAACGATGGAACTTAATGCTCGCAGGTTGTTGGTGCAAGAGAATACTGACGTTATGGAAAGCTCACCTATCATGAGGTTCTTCAGTCGCCAGTTGGATACATGGAATGAAGTGTGTCAGCGCTTCCGTGCTTTGGACCATGTTCATGTACGTGAACTTGTAGTTGAGTCTTCTACCATGCAAGTGCAATGGAATCCGGCACGTATTCGCTCTACTGGAGCTAAAATAGACGCAAAGTCAATTGCTGAGCGTCCGTGTTTCCTGTGTTCAGAAAACCGTCCTGAGCAGCAACTGTCTCGTGTACTTGATGGAGAATACGAACTGTTGGTTAATCCTTTCCCCATAGCTCCAGTACATTTCACAATACCATCACTCAAACATCAGCAGCAGCGAATACTCCCTATGTATGGTGAGATGTTGCAGCTGGCACAGCGATATCCCGACCTTACATTATTATATAATGGTCCCCGTTGTGGTGCCTCAGCACCCGACCATGCCCATCTTCAGGCCATATGCAGTGGTTTCCTCCCTGTAGAGTGTGCCTGGCAGCGACTCAGTCGAAATCTTACTGAAGTATTGAAAAGCTCTGAAGATGAGGGTATCTGGCATGTTTCAGACTATCCTGCCGCTGCATTTGTAATCAGAAGTCGAAGTATTGATGAGAGTCAGCGCCTGTTCAAGTGCTTGTATGACAGTCTGCCGGTTTTCGACAACGATTATGAACCCATGATGAATGTACTGTCTTGGAGTGCTGGCGACCTTTTGCATACATTAGTGTTCCCTCGTCGCAAGCATCGTCCTGATTGCTATGAGCAATGTATGGTAAGTCCCGGTTCCATCGATATGGGTGGTCTTATTATTACTCCTCGTGAGCAGGATTTCCATTCTATGACTTCAGGGAAGTTGCTTGAAATAATTCATGAAGTATCATTGACCGACCAACAGGTTGCTGCTGTCATTGATACAATAAAGAATGATACCCTTTCTTCACAAACTGTCATGCCGTCGGCCAAGCAGCCGAGTGTGAAAGTAGGGATTGTAAGCGGACAGAAAATCATTTTCTCGCTCAATGCCCCATATACTGCCAAGGGTGAAACCATCAAGGGCAAGCAGACGGTAGAATTCTCCGAGGGTGGTATTCTTTGGAATGGCAGCCAGTATCGTGAACTTACCTTTACTCCACAACGTAGTGATGCATCGTTCTCACTCTCAGATGTCACGATAGGCATCAACTTCCACTGGGAACGAAAAGAGACACAGACATTTCTGGGTACTCTCCGGCTGGTTGTAGAGTCCGACAGGATTACTGCCATCAACGAATTGCCTGTTGAACAGTATCTGGCATCGGTGATTTCAAGCGAGATGAAGGCCACTGCAGGACTGGAACTGCTAAAGGCACATGCTGTCATTTCGCGCTCATGGTTGCTTGCACAGATAAGGAACAGGGACGAGAACGCCAGACACGGCGACGGATTCTTCTCTTTTGTAAAAAAGGAAGACGAACTGATTCGCTGGTACGATCGTGAAGACCACACCATCTTCGATGTTTGTGCCGATGACCATTGTCAGCGCTATCAAGGCATCACAAAACAGACCAACAAGGCTGTAGAACAGGCCCTCAGGGCAACGCGTGGACAGATTTTGTGCTATGGTGACGAGATATGTGACGCCCGCTTCTCAAAGTGTTGCGGTGGTCAGACCGAGGAATTCCAGTATTGTTGGGAGGATACCCCCAAACCGTATCTTGTCAGTGTGGCCGATCCTTTCTGCAACACCAACGACCGCAACGTTCTCTCTCAGGTACTCAACGATTATGATTTAGAGACCAACGACTTCTATCGGTGGACTGTTGAATATACTGCAGATGAGTTGTCGCAGTTGGTTTCCAGGAAGTTGAAAGACGACTTTGGCACCATAACAGACCTTGTACCGCTGGAACGAGGCAAAAGTGGACGAATCTGTAAACTGAAGATTGTTGGTACCAAGAAGTCGTTTACTATTGGAAAGGAACTTGAGATTCGCCGCACCCTTAGCGAGAGCCATCTGTATAGTTCGGCATTCGATGTAGAGAAGACAGAAAATGGCTTCCGCCTGAAAGGAAAAGGGTGGGGTCATGGTGTCGGCCTATGTCAGATTGGTGCTGCCGTGATGGGTCAGCAGGGTTATAAATATGATGAAATACTGCTCTACTACTATCGTGGCGCAGAAATAAAGAGAATATACTAATCCAATGAAGAAGATAAATCCTTGGGCCTGGGTTCCAACGCTATATTTTGCCGAGGGAGTGCCTTATGTGGCCGTAATGACTATTTCGCTCATAATGTATAAGCGATTGGGGTTGTCGAATGCCGACATTACTCTATATACCTCATGGCTATACCTGCCGTGGGTAATAAAACCCCTTTGGAGTCCTTTTGTCGATATTATCCGCACTAAGCGCTGGTGGATTATCACTATGCAGTTGCTTATTGGAGCAGCATTGGGAGGAGTGGCTTTTACAATACCTGGTCCGTGGTGGCTTCAGGGCTCGTTGGCGTTCTTTTGGCTGATGGCCTTCAGCAGCGCTACTCACGACATTGCTGCCGACGGATTCTATATGCTTGGACTCGACCAGCATCAGCAGGCATACTTTGTCGGTATCCGTTCCACCTTCTACCGTATAGCCACAATATTCTCTTCAGGACTGCTCGTAGGACTGGCAGGTGCCTTGCAGGTGATGACTCGTAATATTCGCTATTCATGGAGTCTCGTGTTTTATCTGATGGCTGGCCTGTTTATTGCATTATGGCTGTATCATAGTTGGGTACTACCCAAAACCGAGACTGTTTCCTCAAGTAAAGATCCTTATCCTCTGAAAACCCTGCTGCAGGGATTCTGGGATACTCTGAAGACATTCTTCCAGAAACCACAGGTGTGGGCAGGCATTGCCTTCATGTTGTTCTATCGCATGCCTGAGGGCTTGTTGGCTAAAGTCAGTGCGCTCTTCCTGGTTGATGCAGGCCGCAACGGCGGACTGGGTCTGTCGGATGGAGAGTATGGCCTTGTTCAGGGAACTGTGGGAGTAATCGGACTGACGCTTGGTGGTATTCTTGGCGGTATAGCAGCCAGCCGTGACGGACTGAAGCGGTGGCTCTGGCCAATGGTGATTTCAATTACCTTGCCCGACTTGGTATATGTCTATTTGTCGTATGTCCTCCCGTCATCCCTTTTCATCGTTAATGTCTGCGTATTTATCGAGCAGTTTGGCTATGGCTTCGGATTCTCAGCATATATGCTCTACCTTATATATTATAGTCAGGGCGAGCACAAGACGAGTCATTATGCACTTTGTACAGCCTTCATGGCACTTTCGATGATGATACCAGGTCTCTTTGCAGGAGCTTTGCAGGAGTCTGTAGGTTACAAGACATTCTTCCTTATAGTAGTAGCAGCCTGTTCACTGACTTATGTCGTGACGTGGTTTTTGCGTATCGATCCAGAGTTCGGCAAGAAAAAAACGGAGTAGAGCGCATAGCCCTATATACGGTTAGGAAAATCCCTACTACAAAATAGGAATATTTCCTTTTTGCTTATGGCAATATATCGTATCTTTGCATCGAAATCAAGTTTAACAATTAAAATATTACGACTATGAAGAAGATTAATACTTACCTCACAATTGCCATTCTGGCTCTGATGGCAACAACAGTTTTTTCCAGCTGTGACAGACTTTGGGATGATATAGAAGATCAAGAAGAGGCCTACACTCTGGAGGGTACTTGGACAGGTTATATAGATACCTATTTGAATGACCGCTTTGGTCTCTCTGGCGACAGCTACCGTACCTCAATGTATTTTGAGCGCGAGAATAGCTACGGCGGATGGGGATACGAGGTTGACTACAATATGTACAGCCGCTATAGTGACTATTATTACTGTGAATTCAGATGGGAAGTAGTAGCCGGAACGATTCGCATCAACTATGCAGACAGCTGGAACACGGTCTATATCTATGACTACACCCTCACCAGCAACCACTTCTTCGGATACATGGATGATGGTACAACAAGAGGAATAGTCTTCGATATGGCCTACGACGGCCGATTCGACTGGAGCTATTGGACACGCGGAATTACCAGAGCTTCTGGTGACGACGGTAAGGTTCAGGCCAGCGGTGAGTTTGCAAAGCAGAAATAACAGTCATTTTAATCTAAGACGATGTAAGTCATAAGTTTAGAGATTGGTATATAAATTGTAACGTCAAGTTATCAAAAACAGGCTATAACTGGTAAAGTTGGCACAAGATATTTGATTTAAATCAATTTTACACTAAATATTTTGCTTATTTTCTTGCATTGTGAATGAAATGTTCCTATCTTTGCAGCGTCAAAAGGTTAAAACCCGAGACAAGAAGGTATCAGAATAGAATAAAAAAGAGATATTTTTTTGATTTGTTTTAGTAGATTAGTTTTTAAGTAGTTTGTTTTGGAATCGGATGTCGTGACGACATTCGATTTTTTTTGTCCTTTGCTCATTCATTTTGAAAATACAAAGAAAAACCGTTTTTCCTTTTGCTTTTTAATTGCTAATTCGTACCTTTGCACAAATGAAAAAGAAAACTACCTCGCTATTGTTGTTGCTGTCGTTGGTGACGATGGCACAGACCTATCGTCCAGAAGGACGGGCTTTTGTTTGTATTAACGGTAACAACCGCTACACTCGGGCTCTCTATGGCAGTCATACTGACTGGCGCATTGAGACCAGCGACCGCCCCGTCTTTGCTGTATATCAGAAGTTGGGCAGCCGCAACGTTGCGTTCCATGTCAATGGTGTATATATTGACGAGGCCGACTATTGCGAAGCACGCTATGAAGACGGCATGCGCAGTTATGTGGTGCGCCATAAGGCATGGGGCCCTCAGGCTGTGGTGCGTCTCAAGGTTGTAGCCTTGCTCACCGGCGAGCAGGCATTGTGGCGCTTCCAGTTTGCAGGTTTTGCCGATGGTGTCAGCCTCGGCACTGTTGTCAGCAATATCCGTAAGCCTAAACTGTCGCGGAATGGCGACCTTGGTGTTGATCCGAAGGATGCTTTCGATGCTGACGGAAAGACTCCCGTTCAGCAGTTTACTGTCACGCCCGATGAGGAATGCTATATTTTCTGCGAAGGTCAGCATTTCAGCAAGATGGCTGATAGAGTGGGTGAGGAGCGCTTCGAAGAGGCTGAAGAAGCAATGAGGCAATTAGCAGGACGCATAGAATTCAATACTCCTGATGCCTATATTAATCCATTAGGAGGAGCATTAGTCGTGGCTGCCGATGGCGACTGGGACGGTATGACGTGGTTGCACGGCTGTGTAGGCTGGAGGATGCCTTTGGCAGGATGGCGTGCCGGATACCTCGGCGACGTGCTTGGATGGCCTGACAGGGCTAAGAGTCATTTCGATGCTTATGCTAAAAGTCAGGTCAAAAATGTATCAGCCCGAATCCCCCATCCTACACAAGATGAGCAGCAGCATTTGGCAAGGGCAAAGAAAGAGTGGGGCACACAGATGTATTCCAACGGATATATCTGCCGCAATCCAGAGCGCAACGACCAGATGCACCACTATGATATGAATCTCAACTACATCGACGAACTTCTATGGCATTTCCAGTATGATGCCAATCCTGAATACATGAGAGAGATGTGGCCAGTGTTGCGGCGGCATCTCCGTTGGGAGAAACGAAACTTCGATCCTGATGGCGACCACCTCTATGACGCCTATTGCTGTATCTGGGCTTCAGATGCACTCTACTATAGTGGAGGAGCTGTAACCCACTCTTCGGCATATAACTATCGTGCCAATTTGTTGGCAGCACGTATTGCCGAAATAATCGGTGAAGACCATCATCCTTACGAACAGGAAGCCCAAGCCATCCTTCAGGCTATGGATAGCCGGCTTTGGCTGGCCGACAAGGGCCATTGGGCAGAATATCAAGATCTTATGGGACTTCGTAGGATTCATCCCAGTGCAGCAGTATGGTCTGTCTATACACCTATTGATTGTGGTGCATGCTCAACAGAACAAGCTTATCAGGCCACTCGATACATCGACAACGAGATCCCCCATATTACTGTTTCAGGAGAATACCAGACTATCTCCACCACCAACTGGATGCCTTATGCATGGAGTATTAACAATGTAGCTGCCGCAGAAGTCATGCATACCTCTCTTGCCTATTATGAGGCAGGGCGCTCTGAAGAAGCATTCAGACTGATGAAGGCCAACATTCTTGACCAGATGTATCTTGGCCAGTCGCCAGCCAATTTCGGACAAATAAGCAAGTATGATGCTGCCCGCGGTGAGTGCTACCGCGACTTCGGAGACTGTATAGGCATTTCGGCCCGCACGCTGATACAGGGGCTCTTCGGCATACAGCCTGATGCACTCAACGGTCAGTGCATCATCCGCCCAGGTTTCCCTGAAGCATGGGACTCGGCTAGCATCCGTACTCCATATATTAATTATAGGTATCAGCGCATTGGCGATGAGGCTGTCTATGAGATTACACAGAATTTCAGCAAACCACTTAATATCGTTATTCGCCAGAATATGGGTATGGGGAAATATCGCGACGTTGTGGGTACGGCAGAGAGACATCAGGTAATCAAGGTGAGGATTCCTTCGAAGTTTCCTGAGGTGAGATATGAGAACAATGGAATCTCGCATCAGGAGATAGCCGCCCCACATGCTGTTGAACCTACGTTCGACGAAAAATTCCGTCCCCAGAATATCGACCGACTGCTAAATGCAGATGTTGCCGACATCTTTCGCAATGAGTATCTCAGCCCTCGTCCGCCATATACTACGCTGCAGATTCCTGTTCAGGGAGTCGGCGAATGGTGTCATCCCTCATATATGCCCGACATAGACGATCATACCTTCCGCTCTATGATAGTCAATGGCGAGTTTATTGCTGCTGGCGTACCATTCCGTACCACGGCCGAAGGACATAATGTCTGCTTCACCTCATTGTGGGATAATTACCCTGATAGCGTTGCCGTACCAGTCAGCGGTAGTGCTTCTGTTGCCTGGCTACTCATGGCAGGTACAACAAATCACATGCAAAGCCATATTGCCAACGGTATCGTAGTGGCTCAGTATAAAGACGGTACTGCCGACACATTGCAACTGGTGAACCCCGACAACTGGTGTCCTATTGAGCAGGACTATTATGTTGATAGCAAGGCATTCCGCACTACCGAGCCACGTCCTTATCGCGTTTCTTTCACCACCGGACAGGTGAGCCGCAATCTTGGCCGCTTGCTTAATGTGCAGGGAGTCTATGGCAGGGAGTTGCCTGGAGGAGCAGCCACAATGCTTCGCATGCCTCTTAATCAGCGTAAGAAACTTCGTAATATAGTAGTGCGCACGCTTTCCAACGATGTGGTAATAGGTCTTATGGCACTTACCCTTCAGTAGGCATCAGGA
Organism: uncultured Prevotella sp.; assembly: GCA_946186115.1. GTDB lineage: Bacteria > Bacteroidota > Bacteroidia > Bacteroidales > Bacteroidaceae > Prevotella. The sequence continues at coordinate 30,324 of CAMHLV010000026.1, forward strand.
CCATTTACCTCTGGTGGCGTCTGGTCTCTCTACGAGCCTCTCTCCACCTTGGGAAATATCTGTCCATTAGTGCGTGGAAGCGACTATTGTGGCTTGGCTCAAGCAGATGGCACAGTTCGTGAACCACCACGTGTTCGACACACCATTCCGGCAATAGTAGCAGATATACAGAGAAGCAGATTGTGCGTTGTTTCACATTGCATACACCCCATCGTGAAATCATTCGCTTGTAATACACTTGTGATGGCTTGACACCCATCGCAGTGGAGTGATGGTCCACCATAGGTTCTATCAGTGACTTTATCTGTTGGAGGGCAGCATCAGCCTGTGCTCTTGTTTCCAATGGTAGCTTGCTGAAGAAGGCTGAACGTTTCTCCTGATGCTCAGCAGTTTTCTTGCGTGCCTGGGCTATCCATTCACGATGCTCCTCTATAAACCGTTCCACCTCAGACTTGGGTATTCCAAAAGGTACCGACACATGCACATCGCCATTCTTCACTATGCGCATCGACAGTCTTCTGGTTCTCCTGTATGTTACTTGTATAGCCATTTCAGGTGGCAAAGGTAGGCATTTTTATCCGAAATCCCAAAATAAGCGTTCCTATAATAGATGACAACAAGGCTCTTCTTGTCTTTGAATGCTCATTCAATCCATATAATTAATGATATGTTGATTTACGCTAATAATTGTGAATAACTTTGGCTGTTAGAAATTATTATGTACCTTTGCAACGTCAACAATTCAGATAAATCGTAACAATATTTAATGTATATATGAGAAAGATAATGATGACGTTGTTCCTTACATTGGGAATGACGCTTGGAGTGCAAGCGCAGAAGTCAGATACTCTGCAGTTTATGAACAGCTATCGCAGTTTTGTGTCCTTTGTAGAGTCGCAGCCTCAGTTGAACAGACATATGGTTGATTCGCTTTCTGCCCGTCAGGAAGAACTGCGAACAATATACCATCAGGTGAAGCCACAGCTAAACAATGCGCAGGTGGAAGAATATAATCGCCTGAAAGGTCGCTTCACCAAGCGGATGATGGCTTATCATGGTGACAAGATTGCAGAGGGTGTTCAGCTTTCTGCCGACAGCATTGCCAAGGCAGCCAGCCGGGCTGGCAAGGCAATAGGTGGATTCTTCAACGGACTGTTTGGCAACGAATGAATATGGAGCAAATTGAGAGAATCAGTCAGATGGAGTGTAATCTGAGCCGTGCCTCACAGGCTGTGATGCGCCTCTCGGCAGCACTTGACGACTATGTTGAGGCTCAGGATGCTATAAGGCAACTTAGTGAGTACTACGGCAGTGATGAGTGGAAGCAGGATTATGCTGATGATGATGGGGGCCTGCTGCCTAAGGATCTGAAGCGTGGTGTACTCTCGGAAGATGCAGTCTGGAATCTGCTTTCCGATTGTGGCGAGTTGAATGCCCGTCTGAAAGATATTGCCGATAATAATAATGAGGACGTGTGATGCCACGCCCTCATTTCTTTATTAAATATTTCATTAATATTATTTTGTTAATTGCTAAAGAAATGCTACCTTTGCGGCGCATTTGGCACGGAATGGGGTGAAACTCCCCGGCTGTCCCGCAGCTGTAAGCAGCTCTGTATAGGCGCGAACAACATAGTCACTGATATTGTTGGGAAGACGTTCGCAGCCTGGCTGTAAGCCAGAATACATGCCTTTTGCAATGCAATGGTCACATAGCGGCTTCTGGGGTTAGGCTGTGAGTAGATTAATAAAGACGAAATGAAACAGTTGGCAGCATTAGTGGCATTTAGTATGATGTCGGTGTGCGTTATTGCGCAGACAGACACCATTACAGGCCGTGTTCACCAACTGGAGGGCGTGACTATTACTGAAACCCAACGGCAGCATGAGATGACATCTACCGTTCCATTTCACGTTATTGACAAGAGCGACATGCTGACAATGGGTGTCGTTGACATAGCTGACGCACTGCATCGCATGCCAGGCATCACTCTACGTGACTATGGCGGTGCAGGAGGAATGAAGACGGTGTCGGTGCGTGGCTTCGGTGCAAAGCACACAGGAGTGAGCTATGATGGAGTAATGCTGAGTGAGTGTCAGAGCGGCGAGATTGACCTGAGCCGCTATTCCCTTGATAATGTTGATTACCTGTCGCTGGTGATTGGTGACAACGATGATATCTTCATCCCTGCCCGCCAGGCATCTACTCCTGCCGTACTTCATATCCAGACTCTACAGATTCCAACAGCTGATTTCAAGCCGCACATTACTACTCAGATGAAGATAGGCTCGTTTGGATATGTCAGTCCCTTCTTGCGTTATGAGCATAATATTTCCGACAAGTTCGCCATAGGTGCCATAGCCGAATACACCTATGCAGAAAACGATTATCCCTATGAGCTGCAGAATGGTAGCGAGACGGTGAGCGACCGCAGGAACAACAGCAGGATGAACTCAGGACATGGAGAAATGAACTTCCTGTGGAACATAAACGCCTTGAACAGGTTGGGCGGCAAGGTGTATTATTACGACAATGACCGCCAACTGCCAGGGATGGTTCATTACTACGTGAATCTGAACAAAGAGACATTGCACGACCGTAATTTCTTCGGACAGCTGATGTATCAGACGCGATGGAGTGATAAGGTGTCGCTGAAATGGAATGCAAAGTTCAACTGGTTTTCCTCAGAATATCGTGATCCGCTTTATCAGGGAAACATCAACGATGCAGACTACTGGCAGAGAGAGGCATATACATCTGCCGCACTTTTATATACTCCTGATAGTCACTGGGCTTTCGACTATTCGGCCGACTATGCCTTCAACAATCTGAATGGCACTTCGATGCGTACCGTTGTCGGTCACCCATATCGTAACACCATTCTTCAGTCGGCTACTGCGAAATATCGCGGTAAGCGCCTTACAATGATAGGCCGGTTGCTGTATTCCCTATATCTTAACGACTCAAAGGAGGGACCGGAAAGCAGTGATATGCGCCGTCTGTCGCCATCGCTGTCGGTGTCATACAAGGTGATGGATGAACGTGATATCTATCTGCGTGCCTCGTATAAGAATATCTTCCGTGCTCCTACATTCAATGAGAGTTACTATTACCATTATGGCAGTCCCGATTTGAAGGCTGAGAGCACAGACCAGTATAATTTGGGCATTACATATTCTGACGAAATAGCTCAGAAGACAAGCCTGCAGATTACAGTTGACGGCTATTACAATCTGGTGAAGGATAAGATAGTAGCACTGCCTGTAAATATGTTTGTTTGGCGCTGTGTTAACGTTGGTAGAGTTCAGATAATCGGTATTGATGCCACACTGCGTGCTGCCCGACATTTTACTCCAGAGCACATCCTTTCGATGACAGGCTGCTACAGTTATCAGTCGGCAAGAGACAGGACTCTGTCTGGTTCCCGCTCCTACGATAACCAGTTGGCTTATACCCCATTACACACCGTCAGTGGATCATTGGGTTTTGAGAATCCCTGGGTGAATGTGTCGCTACATCTGACGGGCATGAGTGACCGATGGGCAAATAACGAGCATTATGACGATACAGACATCGATGGATACATTGAGTTCGGACTGACGGCGTGGCGCTATTTCCGTTTTGGCCGGCACAGTGTCGAATGTCGGCTCGACCTCAAGAACCTCATGGATACCCAATACGAATTGGTGAGATACTATCCAATGCCGGGAAGGAGTTATCAAGTAACAATTAATTATAAATTCTAATTAAAAATGAAAAAGTATTTATTAAGTTTCGCAGTACTGATGAGTGCAACACTCTTTACTGCATGTAACAAAGACAATGATGATCATGGCAAAGTACCTGTTATTGCCAGCGAAGGATTCTATGTGGTTTGCTCGGGCAATATGTCGTCGGGCATAAACGGAAGTCTTAGCTATTATGACAACAACCTGAAGCAGGGTTATACTGATGCTTTCAAGACTGCCAACGGCAAGAGTCTTGGTATGACTGCCAACGACGCATTGCGCTATGGTGACAAACTGTATATCGTGGTTGACGGAGAGCACTCTGTGTTCGTCACCGACGCCAATACGATGAAACTGAAGGCTACCATCGATATGACCAGCCCGACCATGCTGGGCGAAACTGGTGGTGTGAGTCCACGCCGCATCACTGCTTCCGACGGCCTGATATATGTATCGACCTACGGCGGCTTTGTGGCTGCCATTGATACCCTGAACTACAGCCTCAAGCAGAAATACAAGACTGGTTCGTATCCCGAGGGTATCGCAGTGTCTAACGGATACCTCTATGTAGCCAACTCTGACTATGGCAACGGCAATGCTTCAATCTCGAAGATTAACCTTGCTACAGGTGCCGATACACCGATTACCAACGATAACATCCGCAATCCGCAGACCATTGCCATTGCCGGTACCGACATCTACTATCTCGACTACGGACAGTATGGTCCCGCTCCTACCTATGCTCAAGAGAATGCTGGTGTATATCGCATCACTGGTTCGGTGGTGACCAAGGTTGTGCCCGATGCTACCGGCATGGGTGCTTCAGGTTATTATATCTACACCTTCAATGCACCTTATGGAGGCAATAGTACTACCTACAGCATCTTTAACATCCAGACAGGCACACTCTCATCGTTCACTCCTGCCGACATCGAGAGTCCTGCAGCCATTGAGGTTGACCCTGTGACAGGCAACGTTATGATAGCTTCTTACCATCTGGTAACCAGCGAATGGGGTACGTATGCCGACTATTCAAGCAACGGCTATGTCAACATCTACGACAGCACGCTGTCAACAAAGAAGGCCACATTTGAGTGTGGAGTCGGTCCGACGCGCATTGTTATGAACGTCGGTTTACACTATTATGAGTATTAAAATACCACATTATATATTGATTTCCTTAGCGGTATTGCTAACCTCCTGTGGCGGGCAGACAGCCCGCCAACAGGGGGATGGTGATACTGTAGCGCTGAAGTATGCCACGCTGCTCAACATAGTGCGCCACGACGGATATAACACCGTCGAGATTCGCAATCCATGGAAGGAGGGTAGGGTGCTGCACACCTATCTGTTGGTGCCTCGTAATGCCAAGATGCCATCGGTGCTGCCTCATGGCAACATCATCCGCACTCCCGTCAGTCGTGCCGCCGTGTTTACTACCGTCCACTGTTCGCTGCTCACTGAGCTGGGTCGTGGTGACAACATTGTTGCCGTTGCCGACTTGAAGTACATCAAGATTCCATATATTCAGGATCGGGTGCGCCGTGGGCGTATTGCCGACTGTGGTGGCGGGCTGAGTCCCGTAGTGGAAAAGATTATGGACGTCACTCCTGACATCATCATGCTGTCACCCTTCGAGAACTCGGGCGGATATGGCAAACTGGAGGACATCGATATCCCGCTGGTCGAGTGTGCCGAATATATGGAGTCATCTCCGCTGGCTCGTGCCGAGTGGATGAAGTTCTACGGCATGCTCTTCGGAGAGGAGCGACAGACCGACAGCCTCTTTGCCGTCGTCGATAGCAGCTACCATGCTCTGTGTCAGCAGGCCCGGAAGGCCGGGAAGGGCCGCTCCGTGCTGGTTGACAAGATGGTAGGTTCGGTGTGGTATGTCCCTGGCGGACAAAGCACCATAGGACAGATGATAAAGGATGCCGGTGGGTGCTATCCGTGGGCTTCCGACGAGCATAGCGGCTCGTTGTCGCTGCCCTTTGAAAATGTGTTGGAACAGGGTGGCGAGTCCGACGTGTGGATGTTCCGCTACAGCAGCGACCGTGATATCGACTATCGCACACTGCTCAGCGAGCATCACGGCTACGACCAGCTGAATGCCTACCACCATCGCGAGGTTTATGGCTGCAATGTCGAGCAGTCGCTGTTCTATGAGCAGACGCCATTCCGTCCTGACTGGCTGCTCAGCGACTTCATCAGCATTCTGCATCCCGGCATTGCCGGCAGTTATCCGTTACGTTATTTCCAGAAAGTGCATGAAGAGTAGGGGAGTAGTCATCTGTATCGCTCTGGGCCTGCTCATCGCAGTGCTCTTTACGTTTAACATCTTCGTCGGCTCGGTGTACATTCCTGCCGACGACGTGTTGCACATCCTCTTCGATGCCGACGCCGACGTCAAACCCTCCTGGCGTTTCATCATCCTGCAGTCGCGATTGCCTCAGACGCTCACGGCAACGTTGGCAGGAGGAGCGCTGGCCGTCAGTGGACTCATGCTGCAGACAGCCTTCCGCAATCCGTTGGCCGGTCCGGGCATCTTCGGCATCAGCAGCGGTGCAGGACTGGGTGTCGCCTTGGTGATGCTGTTTCTCGGAGGCAGCTTCTCGGCTGGCTCCGTCAGCGTGTCGGGCTTTGTGGCTGTGCTGGTGGCAGCCTTTGTCGGGGCCATGCTCGTCACGGCAGTCATATTCTTTTTCTCTACCCTGGTACGCAACAACGTCATGCTACTCATTATCGGCATCATGATTGGCTACATCTCCAACTCGGCCATATCGTTGCTCAACTTCTTTGCCACCGACGAGGGCGTGCGAAGCTATATGGTGTGGGGCATGGGATCGTTTGGAGGCGTCTCCACAGCCATGCTGCCTTATTTCTCAGTTATCACTATCATTGCCATCTTCGCCTCGCTGTTGCTCATCAAGCCCTTGAATGCACTGATGCTGGGCGACCGCTATGCCGAAAACCTAGGTATCAACATCATCCATGTACGCAACTGGCTGCTGGTCATCACGGGCGTGCTGACCGCCATTGTCACCGCCTTCTGCGGACCAGTAGCATTCATCGGACTGGCCGTACCACATATAGCCCGCCTGCTGCTACGCTCCGACAATCACCGCATCCTCATGCCCGCCACCATCCTGATTGGTGCTGTCGTTGCCCTATTGTGCAATGCCTTCTGCTACCTGCCTGGCGATTCGGGCGTCATCCCTCTTAATGCCGTTACCCCGCTCATGGGAGCTCCCGTTATTATCTATGTCATCACCCGCTCCAGATAGCTGAGCGCTGATACTTTCGGCTTCCTTTTTTGCATTTTATACTATCAGTGCCATGTTGTAGGCATTGTAATTACCTGCATTTCCTACATTTCCTGCACTAAAACCCGTATTTACAATTATTAACTAAAGTACCAGAAAAGAGTACCAGGCCTTGGTACTCGGAGTTTCAAGGCCAGGTACTCAGAGTTTCAAGGCCAGGTACTCGGAGTTTCAAGGCTGTATATTTAGTAAATGAAGAAAATGTAGTAAATGAAGAAAATGTAGGAAATGTAGGAAAAGAGCATAGGGGTTTACCCCGAACGGCAAAAAACAAATAGTTATTTTTCGCAAAATCCTTGCAAGATTTGGAAAATTGTTGTATCTTTGCACGACTAAAGAATTTCATGTTAACATTATTAATAAATTAAGCTAACTTATGAGCCAAAAAAGAGTTTACCTCTTCGGTAATGGAAAGGCCGAAGGTAATGCAAAAATGCGTGAGGAACTTGGTGGCAAGGGTGCAAACCTTGCTGAGATGAACCTAATTGGTGTGCCCGTTCCTCCAGGTTTCACAATCACCACCGATTGCTGTAACGAGTACTATCAGGTTGGTCAGCAGAAGATCATGGAGTTGCTGAACGACGACGTGATGGCTGCTGTTAAGCACATTGAGGGTCTGATGAATTCTAAGTTCGGTGACAAGGAGAATCCACTGCTTGTCTCAGTTCGTTCTGGTGCTCGTGCTTCTATGCCTGGTATGATGGATACCATCCTGAACCTGGGTCTGAACGACGAGGTAGCTGAGGGTATGGTGAAGAAGACCAACAATCCTCACTTCGTTTACGACTCTTATCGTCGTTTCGTTCAGATGTACGGTGACGTTGTTCTCGAGATGAAGCCCGTCAACAAGACCGATATCGATCCATTCGAGGAGATCATCGAGAAGGTAAAGAAGGAGAGCGGTGTTGTTCTGGATAAGGACCTCTCTGTTGAGGATCTGAAGAAGTTGGTTAAGCTGTTCAAGGCTGCCATCAAGGAGCGCACTGGTAAGGACTTCCCCAACGATCCTATCGAGCAGCTCTGGGGTGCTATCTGCGCTGTGTTCCGTTCTTGGATGAACGAGCGCGCTATCCTCTATCGTAAGATGGAAGGTATCCCCGACGAGTGGGGTACAGCTGTTAGCGTAATGGCTATGGTATTCGGTAACATGGGCGACACCTCAGCTACTGGTGTATGCTTCAGCCGTGATGCTGCTAATGGTGAGAACCTCTTCAACGGTGAGTACCTTGTAAACGCACAGGGTGAGGACGTTGTTGCAGGTATCCGCACACCTCAGCAGATTACAAAGATCGGTTCTCAGCGCTGGGCTGAGCGCGCTGGCATCTCTGAGGAGGAGCGCGTTGCCAAGTATCCTTCTATGGAGGAGGCTATGCCTGAGATTTATGCTGAGCTGAACGGTATTCAGGAGAAGCTGGAGAACCACTATCACGATATGCAGGATATGGAGTTCACCGTACAGGAAGGCAAGCTGTGGTTCCTGCAGACCCGTAACGGTAAGCGTACAGGTGCTGCTATGGTTAAGATTGCTATTGACCTGCTCCACGAGGGTATGATTGACGAGAAGACTGCCATCATGCGCTGCGAGCCCCAGAAGCTTGACGAGTTGTTGCACCCCGTATTCGACAAGAAGGCTCTGGCTTCTGCTAAGGTCATCGCTCAGGGTCTGCCTGCATCTCCTGGTGCTGCCTGTGGTCAGATCGTGTTCCACGCTGACGACGCTGAGGCTTGGCACAACGATGGTCATAAGGTAGTGCTCGTACGTATCGAGACCTCTCCTGAGGACTTGGCTGGTATGGCTTCTGCTGAAGGTATCCTGACCGCTCGTGGTGGTATGACCTCTCACGCTGCCGTTGTGGCTCGTGGTATGGGTAAGTGCTGCGTATCAGGTGTAG